>JAKAGN010000363.1 GCA_021815525.1 Deltaproteobacteria bacterium | reverse complement strand
CCTTTTCGCAGAAAAGGTTTCCCTCCCTCCCCCGCATTTGGTATGAGGGCGGAAAAGGAGAATTTCCATGCCCATCTCTTCCGCATTCGTCGCGGAGCTGAACCGGATTTTCGGCAAAGAGCGCGTGAAGACGCGGCCCGGGGACCTTGCGGCCTACGCCTACGACGGCACGGGGCGCGAGCATCCGCCCGAGGTGGTGGTCTTCCCGGAAAGCACGGCCGAGGTATCCAAGGTCATGGCCCTGTGCGACGAGCGCGGTGTGCCGGTCACGCCCCGGGGCGCGGGAACGGGCATGACGGGCGGCAGCCTCCCGCTTTCGGGCGGGCTGGTGCTGGCCCTTTCCGGCATGGACAGGATTTTATCCATAGACGAGAGGAACCTGACCGCGAAGGTGGAGCCCGGGGTGGTTACCGCGGATTTTCAGGCGGCGGTGGAGGAGAAAGGCCTCTTCTACCCGCCGGACCCCGGCTCCGCGGCCTTCTCCACCATGGGCGGCAACGCCGCCGAGTGCGCGGGCGGGCCCAGGGCCGTGAAGTACGGCGTGACCCGGGACTACGTCCTGGGCCTGGAGGCGGTCATCCCCGGGGGGGCGGTCATCAGGACCGGCGTCATCACGGCCAAGGGAGTGGTGGGCTACGACCTGACGCGCCTCCTCGTTGGCTCCGAGGGAACCTTGGCCGTGATAACCGCCGTCAACGTGCGGCTCCTGCCGCTTCCGGCGGCTGTTTCCACCCTCTGCGCGGTATATGATCGCATGGAGGACGCCGCGGGCACGGTGGCGGCGCTTTTCGCGGCGGGCATAGTGTGCCGGGCCATAGAGTACATGGACCGGGCGGCGCTCCTCGCCTCCGAGACCCACCTTTCGGCAGGGCTTCCCACCGACGCGGCGGCGGTCCTGCTCCTGGAGGTGGACGGCGACCCCGAGTCCGTGCGCCGTGAGGCCGGGCTTGCCTCGGAGGTGTGCCGCAAAAACGCCGCCCGCGAGGTGATTTCAGCCGACCGGCCGGGCGAGGCGGCCATCCTGTGGAAGGCGAGGAAGTCCCTGTCGCCCGCCCTTTACGCCCTTGGGCCCGACAAGGTGAACGAGGACATCGTGGTCCCGCGCACGAAGATCCCCGAGATGGTGGCCAAAATCGAGGACATCCGCCGAAGGACGGGGCTTGCGCTCGCCACCTTCGGCCACGCGGGGGACGGCAACATGCACGTGAACATCATGCTGGACCGCTCCGATCCAGCGGCCGCCGCGGCCGCCGACGCCGCCGTGGACGAGATATTCGACTACACCCTGGCTCTCGGGGGCACCCTTTCCGGCGAGCACGGGGTGGGGGTCACCAAGAGCCCGTGGCTGACGAAGGAGATCGGCCCTTCGGAGCTTGCCCTCATGAAGGGTATCAAGAACCTGTTCGATCCAAAGGGGATATTGAATCCCGGAAAAATTTTTCCGTCATAACGGCCTGTCTAAAAACGCGAACTGCTGCGTTGCGCTTCACCTTGCGGCTCGGTCACGTACAACAGTACGCTCCCTTCGCGCCCGGTTCGCGCGCCTTGCATTTCATCGTTTTTATCCAGGCTTTACGGAGAGCCTTTTTCAACGGTGCTATGACCTGTAATGATCATTTTCAATGAGGAAAAGGAGCAACATCTTGAAAAAAGAGGACTTCCGCGAGAAAAGCTACTGGCTCACCACCCGTCCCTACTCGCCCTTTCCGGCCCTTTCGGGGGACAAAACCGTGGACGTGGCGGTGGTGGGCGGCGGTTTCACGGGGCTCTCCACGGCCTACCATCTCAAGAAGGCCGATCCCGCGCTCTCCGTGGCGCTCCTGGAGGGCCAGGTCATAGGCTTCGGGGCCTCGGGCCGCAACGGCGGCTTCAACATGACGCTTTTCGGCCTCACGCTCTCGGTCACCGCGCTCCGCTTCGGCCGGGCGCGGGCCCGCGAGGCGCACCTTTACATGGAGCGGGCCGTGGACACCCTCCGGGACCTGGTGGCCCTGGAAAAAATTTCCTGCGATTACGAGCACCCGGGCTTCCTGAGGGTGGCCACCTCGCGCTCCTACGAGAAGCGCATCCGCCACGAGGTGGAGCTGGCCCACAAGCTGGGGCTATCCGGCATCTCCTGGATGGAGGCGGACCGGGTGCAGGAAGAGGTGAAAAGCCCAGTGTTCGGCGGCGCGTGGTGGGAGCCCCGCTGCGGGATTTTAAACCCCGCCAAGCTCTCCTTCGGCTGGCGGGACGTGATCTCGAACCTGGGCGTCGCGGTGTACGAGCAAAGCCCCGTCATCTCCATCCAGAAAACCCCGGGCGGCGTACGCCTTTCAACCCCAGGCGGCTCAGTCACGGCCAAGAAGGCGGTTCTGGCCACCAACGCTTACTCCCACCTCATCCCGGCCCTTAGGACCAAGCAGACGCCGGTGTGGACCAGGATCGTCCTCACCGAGCCCCTCTCGCCCGAGCGCATGGCGGCCATCGGCTGGCAGAACCGCCAGGGCATCGAGGACGCAAGGAACCTGGTCCACTACTTCAGGCTCACCGCCGACAACCGGATACTCATGGGCGGCCGCGACGTGGGCCTCTCCACGGGCCTCGACATGGATAAGGACAATGACCCCGTCACCTTCGAGGGCCTCGAAAACGACGTCCGGCAGGTGTTCCCGCAGATTTCCGGCGTCCGCTTCACCCACCGCTGGGGCGGGCCCGTGTCCGTCACCACCGACATGGCCCCGGCCCTTGGTTTTCTCGGGGACGAGCGCCTGGTCTACAGCGTGGGCTGCGTGGGCCACGGGGTCTCCCTCACCCACTTGAACGGCAGGACCGTATCGGACCTGGTTCTCGGCCGGAAAAGCGACCTCACCTCCGTCTTCTTCGTGAACCGCAAGGTGCTCCCCTGGCCCCCGGACCCCGTCCGCTTCGTGGCCGCCAAGGCGATTCTGGCCGCCATGCGCTTAGACGACCGCGTGCGCGACAGGATGTGAGGAAGAGCCCGAAACCCACCCGAAAGGCGCGGAAGAATGAAGGGAAAGGCCCAAAGCGCGGGCAAGGTCATGAAGATATCGAACCGGGGCGTGATCCGGGCGCCCCGGGAGCGCATCTTTCCCCTTTTCTGCCCCGTGCGCGAGAAGGAGTGGATAGACGGCTGGACCGGCGACATCTACACAATGATCCGCAGCCGGAGCGGCTTAGTGGAGAAGGACAGCATCTTCGACGAGAACTCCCTCAAAAAGTGGCTGTTCGGGGAAAAGGGCGTTTCAAGGTGGGTAACGACCCTCTACGAGCCGGAGCGGTTCCGCCAGGACTTCACCATGTACATCGGTGACTTAGCCGTTCTTCACAGGGCGGTGCGGCTTCATGAGTTGGGCGGAAACCGGACCCTCATGCTAAGCGACGACACCCTGACCTTCCTCAAGGAGCCTCCCCGGGGCGCGGGGCGGATCTTTTTCGCGGCCAAGCTCAAGGTCTTCTCACTCTGGCTCGGCGTCATGCTGAAGTACTACTGCGAAAAGGGGAAGAAGCTCCCCCTGCCCGCCCTACTCAAAAAGCTCATCCTGATAAGGATGGACGCGGCAGGCACCTGAAAGAACAAGCAAAAGCGCCTCAGCCCCATCTTTCCAAGGCTGCGGAAGACGGGCCGAGGCAGGCAGAAAGCGGGCTCAAAAGGTGGAATGCCAGAATAAAATGTATAAATCAAACTGGTTATGACCTAGAGCAATTTTTTTTATTATGTCTACGGTTGCAGCCACGCCCTCAAAAAC
>JAKAGN010000362.1 GCA_021815525.1 Deltaproteobacteria bacterium | reverse complement strand
GGCGCGCGCGCCACGGCGACCACGACTTCACGGTGGTGGACCTTCCGGGCACCTACAGCTTGACGGCCTTTTCCATGGAAGAGATCGTGGCCCGGAACTTCATCCTAAACGAGTCCCCGGATCTCGTGGTGGACATAATCGACGCCTCCAACCTCGAGCGCAGCCTCTTTCTGGCCACCCAGATCATAGAACTCGACGTGCCGGTCCTCTTTGTCCTCAACATGATGGACGTGGCCCGGACCCGGGGCCAGTCCGTTGACGGCGAAAAGCTCTCGGAGCTTCTCGGGGTGCCGGTGGTCTTCACGGTTGGCAACAAGAACGAGGGCACCGCGGCCCTCCTTTCCGCAATGGCGGAGGCCGCAGGCGGCAAGTGCGGGTGCGGCGGCGAGCGGAGGGTGCGCTACACCCGCGACCTGGAGGAGGCCGTGGCCGCCGTCAGGGAGAGCCTCGCGCTGGCCTCGGGCGGCGTCTTCCCGCATCCCCTGCGCTGGACCGCGGGGAAGCTCATCGAAAACGACGCCATCGTGCGCCGGAGCGTGTGCGAGGCCCTGGGGGACGGGGCCGCCGCCGTGATGGAGGCCGTGGACGAGCGCCGGGCGCGCCTATCCGAGCTTTACGACGACGAGCCCGAGATCATAATGACCGAGGAGCGCTACGGCTTCATCGCCGGCGTTGTGCGGGAGGTCTTGAAAAGCTCCACAAGGAAAAGGGTGGACGTGTCCCGCAACATCGACCTTATCCTCACCAACCGCTTCCTGGGCTTTCCCATCTTCATCTTCTTCATCTGGGCCATGTTCCAACTCACCTTCACCGTGGGCGGCTACCCCCAGGCCTGGATCGGCGCCGGCATGGACGCCATCATCCACCTGGCCCGCGCGGTCCTTCCGCCCGGCCTGGCCACGGACCTTCTCACCGACGGGATACTGGCGGGCGTTGGCTCCGTCATCGTGTTCCTCCCCAACATCCTGATCCTCTTCTTCGCCATCGCCCTTTTCGAGGACACCGGCTACATGGCGCGCGCCGCGTTTCTCATGGACCGCGTCATGCACCTCCTGGGTCTCCACGGCAAAAGCTTCATCCCGCTCCTCATGGGCTTCGGCTGCAACGTGCCCGCCATCATGGCCGCCCGCACCCTGGAAAGCGAACGGGACCGGATTTTAACCATCCTGATAAACCCCCTCATGTCCTGCTCGGCCAGGCTCCCGGTCTACGTCCTTATCGCCGGGACCTTCTTCCCGCACCGCGCCGGAAACGTCATCTTCGGCGTCTACCTCTTGGGGATCTTGCTTGCCATCCTGGTCGGGCGCCTTTTTTCCGCCACCATCCTGAAGGGCGAGTGCGCCCCCTTCGTGATGGAGCTTCCCCCCTACCGGATGCCCATGGCCAAAAGCCTCGCCATCCACATGTGGGACCGGGCCAAGATGTTTTTGAAGAAGATGGGCCGCGTGATTCTTATAGGCTCCATACTCATATGGTTCCTCTCGGCCTTCCCCCGCGTCCACGAGCCAGAGGCCGGCCAAAGCCAGGCCGAGACCGCCGCCGCCCAGGTTTCGGACTCCTACCTCGGCCGCGCGGGACGGGCGGTGTCGCCCTTCTTCGCGCCCTTAGGCCTGGACTGGAAGGCCGGGGTCGCCCTCATCACCGGCTTCGTGGCCAAGGAGGTGGTGGTGAGCACCCTGGGAGTCCTCCACGCGGCCGGCGACCGCGGCGGGCTTCCCGAGGCCCTCAAAAAAAGCGGCATGACGCCCCTCTCCGCCCTCTCCCTCATGGCCTTCCTGCTCCTCTATGTGCCCTGCCTCGCCACCGTGGCCGCCATCCGCCACGAGACCGGCTCCCGCAAATGGACCCTATTCGCCGTGGCCTACTCCACCACACTGGCCTGGATCGTGGCCTTCGCCATCTACCAGGGGGGAAGGCTTCTGGGTTATTAAAGGCTGGCGGAAAACGCGAACTGCGTCGTTGCGCTTCACCTCGCGGCTCGGTCACGTACAACAGTACGCTCCCGTCGCGCTCGCCTCGCGCGCCTTGCATTTCATCGTTTTCCGCCAGCCTTCATGCCGCGCAAGGCCTGAAGCCGCGGAAATGACTGGCTTGGCGCAAGCCCGGGTGACGGTCGCTTGATGGGGGCGTGGGTGGCCCCGGCAACTCGTCGCCGGGCTCCGTTGGACAAGAGGTCTTTGATCTGCTCTGCTTCCAATATGTTAGCAAAAGACCTCTTGCGCTACGCGCCCCGCCGGGCGCGCCGATCCTTTAAACGCGAAAGGGACATCATGAGCCTCCGCGAGCCCGGGTATGTGGACCTTCACCGGCGGGGCGTCCTGGCGGAGCGGGCGCGGGCGGCCCGGGAGATACTCTCGTGCTGCGTTCTCTGCCCCAGGCAGTGCCGGAAAAACCGGCTGGCGGGCGAAAAGGGCGTGTGCCGCACCGGGGCGCGGGCCGTGGTTTCCTCCTTCGGGCCCCACTTCGGCGAGGAGGACCCGCTGGTGGGCCGGGGCGGCTCCGGGACCATCTTCTTCGCCAACTGCAACCTTTTATGCCTCTTCTGCCAGAACTTCGAGATAAGCCACGAAGGAGAAGGCCGCGAGGCCTCGGACGCGGAGCTGGCGGCCGTCATGCTGGCGCTCCAGGAAGAAGGCTGCGAAAACATCAACCTCGTGACGCCCAGCCACGTGGTTCCCCAAATCCTCGCGGCCCTCGACATGGCGGCCGCGCGGGGCCTCACGCTACCCGTCGTATACAACAGCTCGGGCTACGACTCGGTAGCCACCCTCAAGCTCCTGGACGGCGTCATCGACATCTACATGCCGGACTTCAAGTTCTGGGACCCGGCCGTGGCCGAGACCGCCTGCCGCGCCCCGGATTACCCCGCCCGCGCCCGCGAGGCCATAAAGGAGATGCACCGCCAGGCGGGAAACCTCGTCCTCGACGCCGGGGGGCTGGCCCGCCGGGGCCTTTTGGTGCGCCACCTGGCGCTCCCCGAAAACCTCGCCGGAACCGCCTCCGTAATGGATTTCCTGGCCCGCGAGATTTCGGAGGACACCTACGTGAACGTGATGGCCCAGTACCATCCCGCCGGGCTTGCCGCAAACCTTCCGGGCTTCCACCGGCCCATAACCCGCGAAGAGTACAAGGCCGCGGTGGACGCGGCCCTGGCGGCGGGCCTCACCCGCCTGGACCGCCGTAAACGCGTGTTCGCCTTCGAGTGGCACTAGGCAAAGGCGCCTCCGGCGGCCGGGGGCGCAAACCGCCCCCGGACCCCCGATATGCGCTCCGCGTGCTGCGCACGCTCCGCGGGTTTTCCAGGGCTTCGCATCACAGCCCCCGGCTGACGCGAGCGGCGGCAGTGGTTTTATCCTTGAATTTCAAAAAATTGAGGCCGGAGCGTTCAAAAAATGAACGCTCCGGCCTCACGTTTTCCCATTTTTCGCGGAAGCGTTCATTTTTTGAACGCTCTAGCATTAACATATTATAATTACATTATTATCGGCCACTCAGCGCGACGAGACCCAGTGCAATCAACATCTTGGCCCCTCCTCAGCGCAAAAATCGTTGACCTTCCTTCGCTTGCGCTACGGAAGGCGGGCCGGCCTAATGCGAAGCCCTCCATAACCCGCGCGGCGTGTGCGAAGCACACCCGCGCCATTACGGGGGTCCGGGGGCGGTTTGCGCCCCCGGTCATTTTGGGAAAGGGTGAGGGAGGGGGGTGCGGGGGGAGGGGGAGGGGAAACCCTTTTGAAAAAAGGGTTTCCCCTCCCCC
>JAKAGN010000361.1 GCA_021815525.1 Deltaproteobacteria bacterium | reverse complement strand
GCAAGGTGGCCGGCGCCTCGGGCTGGCTCATAAAGCCCTTTCATCCCGAGCAGCTCCTGTGGGCCATAAGGAAGCTCATCTACACCAAGTGAGCCAATGCCGGCTGAATGCGCCGGGCGCTACCCCGCGAAAGCCCATGAACGAACAGGACGAAACACTACAGATTTTCTTCGCCGAGACCGAGGATTTGCTGCGCTCGGCGGAAGAAAGCCTACTTCGCCTCGAAGCCGCGCCCCAGCCGGGCTCGGACGTGGAGGAGCTGTTCCGGGCCATCCACACGCTTAAAAGCGGCTCGGCAATGGTGGGCTTTCCCCTTATTTCGGAGTACTCCCACGTTCTGGAGAACCTTCTGGACCGGATGCGCAGCGGGCGGCTCACCATAACCAAGCCCCTCATCACGTTCCTCCTCACGGATCTCGATTTTCTGCGCCAGATGGTGGACCGCGGCGGCCGCGGCGAACCCGAGGCCGACCCCGAGACCGTCCGCACCCGCAAGGCCCAGCTGAACCGTTTTTTGGGCATGGAGGCCATACCGGGCGAGGACGTGGTGCCGCAGGCCGCAAAACAACCGGCCCCATCGCCGGCCCAGGCGGCGGCTGCGCCCTCGGCCCCTGCAAAGCTCTCCGCCGCATTGCCGCGGGTCGATGCGGACGGGGCGCGCTACTACCAGATCGACATGAAGTTCCGGCCGGAGATATTCCAGTCGGGCCAGGACCCCCTCCTCCTCATCCTGGGGCTTTCGGAGATGATGGAGGTGGTGGACGTTCTGGCGGACCTCTCCAACCTTCCGCCCTATGAAAGGTTCGATCCCTACAGCCTTTACATTTCCTGGCGGCTCGTGGTGAAGGGCAAGGCCGGGATCGACGAGATCAACGACGTATTCCTCTTCGTGAAGGACGACAACGCCATAACCATAGAGGACGTAACCGGCCGCTTCAAGGCCGGGGTGGACCTCGAGGCGGGCGAGCGGCCCCTGGGCGAGGTGCTCCTGGAGCGCGGAATCATCACCCGGGAGGATTTGGGCGAGGCGCTCCTGAAGCAGAAGAAGCTTGGGGAGATTCTGGTGGAGGGCGGCAAGGTGGAGGCGGGGGTGCTCCGCCAGGTGGTGACCCAGCAGGAGGAGAGCCGCACCACCTACCGCAAGACCTCGGTCAGGGTGGACGTGGAGAAGATCAACCACCTGGTGAACCTCGCGGAGGAGATAGGGGTGTCGGTCTCCCGCATGAAGGACATCCTGGACCGCAGCGAAAGCCGCCCAGATCCCGAGATGGAGCAGGAACTGGAAGGGCTTTTGAAGATCAACCGGGAGTTCCAGGAGCGGGTGTCCCAGGTCAGGATGTTTCCCCTGGAGGGCACCTTCCGGCGCTTCCAGAGGATCGCCAGGGACACGGCCTTCGAGCAGGGCAAGCGCATACGGGTGGAGCTTAACGGCGTGGACACGGAGCTTGACAAGGAGGTCATAGAGCACATAACCGACCCCTTGAAGCATCTCGTGAGAAACTCGGTGGACCACGGCATGGAAAGCCCCGAGGAGCGCCTCGCGGCCGGCAAGAACCCCGAGGGCCTCATCTCCTTCAACGCCTTCCAGAAGGGCGGCATGATCCTGGTGCAGATAAGGGACGACGGCCGGGGCATCGACATGGCCAAGGTGGCCCTGAAGGCCGCCGAGATGGGCATATTGAAGCCCGGCGAGACAGTGGGCCCGGAGAACCTCCTGGAGTTCCTGTGCCGGCCCGGTTTTTCCACGGCCGGCGCGGTGACGGCCCTGTCGGGACGCGGGGTCGGCATGGACGTGGTGCGCACGGAGGTGGAAAAGCTCGGGGGCACCCTTTCGGTTTCCACAGTGAAGGGGGAGGGCACCACCTTCACCCTGTCCCTTCCCCTGACCTTCGCCCTCATGGATGCCCTTCACGTGAAGGTCCGGGAGCGCTCCTACCTCATACCCCTTTGGGGAGTGGTGGGCACCGAGGCCTACCGGCCCGAGTCGGCCCGCTTCTTCGGGGCCGATGGGCGGGTTTATCCCTTCCGGGAGGAGTACGTGCCCCTGGTGTCCCTGGCCAGCCTGTTCGGCGTGCCCGGGGCTGGCGGCGCCTCCGAACCCGGGCGTGTCCTGGTTTTCCTGGATACCGCCCGGCAGCGCTTCGGGCTTCTGGCGGACCGGGTGCTGGATCCCCACCAGGTGGTGGTGAAAAGCCTCGAGATCAATTTTAAAAGCGTCAAGGGCGTGGCGGGCGCCACCATCATGGGGGACGGATCGCTCTCCCTGGTGCTGGACCTCTTCGCGCTCGAGGAAATGGTGTTCAGACAAGGCGGGAGCAACGCATGAAAAAACCCTGGTGGATCACAAGCGGAATCCTGGCGGCGGGGGCATGCCTCGGCCTGACTATTTTCTACGCCGCTCCGGCCTGGGCGCCGCCCGGGTCGGCGACGCCCGCTGCCGCGGCCCCTTCGCCCGCTGCCGCGGCTCCGACCGCCGTCCCGGTCCATGCGGCTCCGGCGGCCGTCGCTTCGACGGGGGCGCCCCTTTCCATGCCCATAGCGGCGGACTCCGAGCCCACCATGGTTCCGGATGCTTCGTCGCCCGCCGGGGGAACCGACTCGGGGCCCACGGAGCCGGCTCCCATCCTGGGCGGCGGATACGTGGGCTCCGCCAAGTGCGCCCAGTGCCACGAGGAGATATACCAGCGCTTCAAGGCCAACTCCCGTAAAAGCCGCGCCTTCGACTCGGTCAAGCGGATGAAGGGTCTCACGGACGAGGAGCGCAAGGGATGCTACCGCTGCCACACCACGGGTTACGGAAAGCCCACGGGCTTCACGGACTTCCAGAAGACGCCATACCTCGCGGACGTGGGGTGCGAGGCCTGCCACGGCCCTGGAAAGCTCCACACCCAGAGCATGGACATGGCCCACATCGTCCGTAAGGTGACCATCGACGTGTGCCAGAAGTGCCATGACGATTCGAAGGTCAAATCGTTCCGGTACAAGGGAGTCATTTACGCGGGCGCGCATTAGTCCGGAGGACTTTTCCCATGCATCACCTACTTCAGTCGTTTTTGAAAAGAGACACGCTCCGAACCAAGATGCTCCTGGCCACCCTTTTGGTGGTGGTCTCGTTCATGCTGGGCAACATGATCTTCATGTGGGTGAGCCAGGGCTCGCTAGCCCACACCCTTGCCCAGGGCTTTTCGGAAAACATCCTGAACAAGACCTACTCGGCCTTCATCTATCCCATGTCCCTCGGGGACACCGAAACCGTGGTGAAGGAGCTGAACCAGACCGGAAAGACGATGCAGGGGCTGCGCATCTACATTTCCGACTTAAACCAGAGCGTGCGCTTCGCATCCGAGGAGTCATGGCGTGGGACCAGGCTCTCCGATCACCTAAAGGGCCGCGCCACCCTGAAGGCCATTGCGGAGGCCCTGGACAAGGGCAAGGTACCCAGCCGCCAGTTCTTCGACGAGATAGAGGGCGAAAAGTACCTCGTCACCATAAGGCCCCTAAGGAACAAGGCTCCTTCGGCCCAGGCGGCGGCTCCCGCCGAGGCCGCCGGCATGACGGCCTCCGAGGATATGCAATCCGTCGAAGGCAACGAATCCTGCTACCACTGCCACGGCGAGAAGCGCCGCATACTGGGGGCCATGGTGATGGCCTGGCCCCTTGCCAAGGTGAACTCCGAGCTTTGGCACACCGGCATCTGGACCTTCATCATTTCCTTCCTGGCCATGGGCATCCTGATCGTTGTGTTCTACATCGTCTTTT
>JAKAGN010000013.1 GCA_021815525.1 Deltaproteobacteria bacterium | reverse complement strand
GACATCGGTGGGCAAGTTCGACAAGAAGGTTGTACGGGAGCAGTATAAGGACATCTACACCCAGGCTGGATAAAAACGCGATCTGCGGCGTCAGGAATCGCGGCGCGGGTCGTCATGTACGAAAAGTACTATGACTTCCCCGCGCCGCTCGCCTTCCTTGCATCTCATCGTTTTTCTCCAGCCTGGGGGAAGCGAGGTTGGCCGGAAAGGCCAAAAACGCACGAAGCGAAGGCTAACGTATTGAATGCGTAGTATCTAACTATCAGTTTTTCAGAATTCATGACTATTAGAATCGACTTCATGCATCCCTCAAGAAAGTAGAAAAATGGTAGCTGATTTCATACATAAAGGGTTATGGTGGCTGCCTGGGAACGAAGAGAACAAATTGGAAGGAACTCTCCATTTCACCCCCAATGAAGGAGTAACACTCGACTTAACAGGCTCATTCATGGATATCAAAGATGCGATGAGCCATTCAAATTGGGAGATTATCTTAGGTTTTACAGTTACTGGCAAGGAAGTTACACTTTTACATTGCCAGTCTTTCGGTATATCTCTTCACATGCCTGGGTTGCCAACTTCAAAAGTCTATGCAAAAATTGTATTTATAGGTAAACATTTTTTAACTATGAGTCAAATAATTTTTAACGATATATCAATAAGATATTCTTTAATAGATAAATGGCTGAATCTATCAGGTTTTACCTTAGAACTATTCAATGCTGAAAAAAAAGTGATAATAACATATCAGTTGCCTAAACCAATTGAAAGTATGATTGATGAGGAACTTTCTATATTAATTTTATTTAATGTAATGCTACCTCTATCTATTACAACACAATCAGAAATTATACAGACATCTGAATTTCAGATAAAGCCCAATGAACCTAAAAAATTTATCTTCTTTCAAAACTATAATCAATATCTTCAGAATTTGTTAAGTTTAGCAACTCAAAAAAAGGTATATCCAATTTCAATAAGAGGTGTTGCCCATGGAAAAGAAATTGATATATTTTATAAGAACACGTCCTATTGCTCAGAAGAAGAAAAAATAGAAAGCAGTTATGACTTATTATTTCGCTACGACCACGTTGATGATCGCTTTGGCGAGTTTCTACGGCGTTGGTTCGATATATCGAAATTATTTGAACCTGTTCTCAGTCTTTATTTTGGGACAATTTATAATAGCGGTATGTACCTTGAATATAAATTTTTAACTCTCTGCCAAGCTATTGAAGCGTATCACAGAAGGATATCTGATGGTGTTTATCAAGAAAAAGATAGTTTCACACGGGAAATCTATCCACTTTTAATTAAAGCTATTCCTGATAATATTGATAAACATTATAGGGACAGCATTAAATCTCGCTTAAAATACCTTAACGAATTTTCATTGAGAAAACGTCTTAAAGAAATAATAGAGAGACATAATGCTGTTCTGCTAAAGCTAATCAGCAACCCTACAAGTATAATTAGCACTATTGTAGATACAAGAAATTTATTCACTCATTATGATGGAGAATATCAACCTCAGTCTATAGATATCGAAAAATTATATTTAATGTCAGAACGAATCAAATTTATACTTGAAGTTTGTTTTCTTCATCATCTCGGATTCAAGGATAGTGAAATAATACTAATAATAGATGAAACCCAAAAATATGACTACCTCAGACGGAAAAAGGCTGAGGTATAAATTCATAATTTACGGCTTCTCCAAAACATCGTGGGTTCCGATGTTTCTCAAGATATACATCTCGCCTTCCACCTGGAAGGTGAAGCGGTAACCCGTGGTCACCCGGGCCTCCCAGATACCGGCAAGGCCCTTCATCTTTTTGACGTTCAAGGATGGGTGGGACGGGTCGGAAAGCAAAAGCAGGAATTGCTTCTGTGCCGCCTTTTTTATCTCCTCCGGCAGCTTTTTGTAGCTCTTTTTGAATTTCTCGGTTCGGGATATTTGCATTTATCAACTTTCCAGGTCCTTGATAAACGCCTCGACCGAATCGAACGGCCCCACCACCCTGCCCTCGGCGATGTCGCGGCTGGCCTCGGCCTCGGCCGCCTGCCACTCCGGGGTCCAGAAATAGGCCTGGTCCTCGTCTATCACCTTGACCGGCTTCAGGAAAATGCCGCCGTCCCGCACAGCAACCTCCACGTAATCGCCCTCGGCGATGCGGCATTGCTTCCGGAGGCTCTTCGGAAGGGTGATCTGGAAGTTCTGCTTCACCTTGACGAGCGCCATCTTCGGTCCTCCCCGGCCTTTTGCCCATGTTTATAAAATTCAAATTTTGCAAAACTCACAATTTTATAATACTTCCTCCCGGCCCTTTGTCAAGGCGCGTCTCCTGTAGCGCATTCTCAATAGTTTAGAGAAGTTGCATGTGACCCGGGCGAATGTGTGGACCATCGCCGGCCCTGATGGAAGGCCGACTGGAACAGGCCGATGAAAAACGATGAGCCGCAAGGCGCGCGAGTCGCGCGCGATGGGAGCGTACTTTGGTACGTGACCGAGCGCAAGACGATGCGCAACACAGCGGATCGCGTTTTTCATCGGCCTGTTACTGTTATTTTTTCTTGCCCTGATCCGCCACCGCCTGCGCCGCCTTGGCCACCGCGTCGGGGTCGCCCAGGTAGCGGGAGGAGAGGGGCTTCAAGTCCGCGTCCAGCTCGTAGACCAGGGGCACGCCGGTGGGGATGTTGAGCTTTAGGATGTCCTGGTCGGAGATGTCGTCGAGGTACTTCACCAGCGCCCGCAGGCTGTTGCCGTGGGCCGTCAGGATGAGCCTCTTGCCGGCGCGGATGCGCGGCACCACCGTCTCGTGCCAGTAGGGCAGGAAGCGGGCCACGGTGTCCTTGAGGCACTCGGAGGCCGGAAGGTCCGCTGGGTCGAGGCCAGCGTAGCGCGGATCGTGGACCGGGTGGCGGGCGTCGCTGGTCTCCAGGGCCGGGGGCGGCACGTCGTAGCTCCTGCGCCAAAGGAGCACCTGCTCCTCGCCGTGGCGCTCGGCGGTTTCGGCCTTGTTCAGGCCCTGGAGCGCCCCGTAGTGGCGCTCGTTCAGGCGGAAGGAGTGCCGGATGGGGATGTACATGAGGTCCATCTCCTCCAGCGCCAGCCACAGGGTCTTGATGGCCCGCTTCAATACCGAGGTGTGGGCCTCGTCGAAAACGAAGCCTTCCTCCTTCAATATCCTTCCCGCCGATCTCGCCTCCTCTACGCCCTTGTCGGTAAGGGGGACGTCGGTCCAGCCCGTGAAGCGGTTCTCGCGGTTCCAGGTGCTTTCGCCGTGCCTGAGAAGGACTACCTTATACATGTTTCCTCCGATCTATTTTCAAATGATTCCGATCAGCTCAAGGATGCGCCGGGACGTGTACTCGCCAAGGTCCGCCAGCGCGTCGGTGGGCATGAAGCGGTGGGCGTTGGCCGAGTAAAGGCAGGTCACCGAGGCCGGAAAGTCCTCGTCCGGCATGAAGAAAAGGTAGGTGAGGGAGACCTTCGGCAGGGGCCGGACCCTTATGGAGAAATCGGCCGGGCCGGAGACCGAGGCCGGAGCCGGGCCGCCGGAAAGGGCCGAGGCGATGCGCTCGCGCGCCTCCGCAATCTCCGGCACGAAGGGCATGAGGACCTTTTCGGTGCGGCTCTTGAAGGCGCCCACGTAGGGTGCGCTTCCGGGAAGCTCCCGGAACGCGATGGGCGGGTCGTCCCGTATTGCCCCCTCCGCCGCGTGGAGGGCGTAAAGGGAGATCACCACGCCGCGCGGGCCGTCCTCCTCCATGCCGCCCAGGCACAGGCCGTCCGGATGTATACGGCAGCGCTCGCCGAAGGCCTCGAAGTGGAAGTCGTCGCCGTGGCGCGCGGCGTTGAGCTTGCCGGCCAGGTCCTTAGGCAGGCGCATGTAGATGCGGTCGAGGTTTCCGAGGATGATCCTGCGGTAGCTGGTTTCGGCCAAGGCTCAGCCCCCCGGAAGGAAGTCGCGGGTGTCGGCCACGACGAAGGACGTGGAGCGCAGCGCGTAGGCGCCCTTGCGCACCCAGGCCCGCACCATGACGCAGCTTTCCCCGGCCAGGTTCACGAGGCTCGGGAGCCTTTCCACGTACTCCACGTCGCTTAGCCTGAACTCGTAATAGATGAGAGCCGACGACATGGGATCGGGCACAAGGATGATGCGTTCGGGGTCCGCCGGATGCTTCCTGGGCGTTCCCGAAAAGGGTACGTGGGTGCTTGCGAGAAAACGGGTTTTCTCGTAGGGCATGAGGGCGAAGGACGCCGCTTTTTCCAGGAAAAACGAAAGGGGCATGGCGTTTCTCTCCTTTCGGGTTCATCTTGAGCCCCACTCTTATCACAAGCCCCTGCCCCGCGCCACCCTCCGCCCGCCGAAAAAAACGCAAGGGTTCCGGCCATCCCTTCCCCATGCTTTTCAGGGCCCGCGCGACGCTTGCCAAGAGCCGGTCCTTCCTGCTATCTCAGAAAAATCGGCAAAAAATCGTACCGGAGCCTTTCATGCGGCCTTTTTCCTTCGTCCACGCGGCTGATCTCCACCTGGGAAGCCCATTCGCCGGGGTTACGGCCCGCGCGTCGGACTTGGCCCGCGATCTTGCCGGCGCCACTCTCGCGGCCTTCCGTAACCTCGTGGAGTTCGTTCTCGAAAGCGGGGCCGACTTCCTGCTCATTGCGGGCGACGTCTTCGACGGGGATCACCCGAGCCTCAAGGCGCGCTTGGACTTTGCGGACGGGATGCGGATTCTTTGCGAGGCCAAGGTGCCGGTCTTCGTGGCTTATGGGAACCACGACCCCCTGGCTGCCGGGCTCGGCGGGGTTAAGCTTCCCGAAAACGTGACGGTTTTCGGAAGCCTGGAGGCGGGAAGCGCGCAAGCCAGCGACCGCGAGGGCGCCCCAGTGGCCGAGGTCCTGGGCGTGAGCTTCGCAGCGCGCGACGAGGCGCGGAATCTGGTCTTACTTCTGAGGCCCGCGCGGGGAGGCGTCTTTTCCATAGGGCTCGTCCACGCCAACGCGGGCGGCAGGCCCGGGCACGAGAACTACGCCCCCTGCTCGCTTGCGGACATTCAACAAAGCGGGGTTTGCTACATGGCCCTAGGCCACGTACACGAGAGGGCCGTCGTGTGCCGGCAGCCGCTGGCCGCCTACCCCGGAAACCTCCAGGGCCGCAGCTTCCGCGAGACCGGGCCGCGCGGCGCGTTTTTCGTCAGGGTGGACGCGGCCGGTAGCCCCGTGGAGACCTTCGTGCCGCTGGACGCCGTGCGTTTTTCCGAAAAGGATATCGACATCGCGCCGTTTTCGGGCCTGGAAGAGCTTGCGCCGGCCCTCGAGGACGCGGTGCGGGAAATGGCGGAGGACGCCGAGGGCCGCGGCCTCATATGCCGCCTGCGCCTCTCCGGGCGAGGACCCCTCCACGCGGAGCTTTCCGCCTCCGGAGCGAGGGCTGACCTGCTTGGACGGCTGCGGGAGCGCCTGTCTTCCCCCTCGCCCCTCCTGTGGCCCGAAGACCTTATAATAAGGACGCTCCCCGAGGCGGACCTTTCCGAGCGCCGCGAAGGAAAGGACCTTTTCGCCCAGGTGCTCGCCATCGCTGACGAATGGCGGGAAAGCCCGGCCGAAAGGACTCGTGAGGCCCTGAAAACCTTGTTGGAGGACGCAAGAATGAGGACGGTCCTTTCGCCCCTTTCGGAGGATGAAACGGCCGAACTCGTGGACCGGGCCGTTTTGTCCTGCCTGGACATCCTGGAGGGGGGAAGGCGGTGATAATACGGGAGTTTTTCATAGACGGCTTCGGCGTTTTCGCCGGCGCGGAGGTGAAGGGCCTGAATCCGGGCTTAAACGTCTTCCTGGGCGCGAACGAGGCCGGAAAATCCACCTTACTGGCCTTTTTCCGCACGCTTTTTTTCGGCTTCGCCCGAAAGGGGGACCAGGACGACTACCCCGCGCTGGCCGGGGGGCGGCTCGGGGGGCGGCTCGTCATCGAGCATCCGGAGCGCGGTCTCGTCACCGTCTCGCGCCTCAAGGAGAAAACCAGGCCCAAGGCGGAGATATTTTTCGAGGACGGCTCCCGGGGGGGCGAGGACGACCTTCGGGGCCTCCTCTCAGGCCTCACCGCGCCTCTTTACAAGAACGTCTACGCCTTTTCCCTGTCGGAGCTTTCAGACCTCAAGGGGCTTTCGGAAAAGGAGGTCCGGGAGGCCCTTTTCGGCGCCAGCTTCGGCGTGGGAGTGCTGTCCCTGCCCAAGGCATTCAAGCAGCTTGAAGACGGCATGGGGAAAATTTTCAGGCCCGGCGGAAGCGCTGCCAGCATCAACATGGAGCTTTCGGCCCTCGCGGAGACCCGATCGAAGATCGCCCGGGCGATGGCCGAGCAGGACCGCTACGGCGAGCTGGTCCGTCGGATCGAGAAAGACGAGGCCACCTTAGCGGAGCTTTCGGATCTCGAAAGGACCCTTGGCCGGAGGAAGAGCGAGGCGGAGATCATCCTTAAGCTTTGGGAAGACTGGCAGGATTACCGGGACGCGGAGGAACGCCTCGCCGCCCTTGCCCCCCTCGCCGCGGCTTTTCCCGAAAACGGCCGCGAGGACTTCTCCCGCCTGGCGGAAAAGCGCGAAAACGTACGGTCGGAGCTTCGAAAGGCGCTTCTCGAGCGGGAAAGCCTCGCCTTCGAGGATGCGGCCCTGGCCGTGGACGAGGGGCTCCTCCGGAATGCTTCCGAGGTAGGGCGGCTGGTGCGCGGGCTTTCGGCCTACAAGGAGGACGTGAGGCTGGCGGAGGCCCTTTCGCGGGACGCCGCGCAAAAGGGGCGCGAGGCGGAGGCCCTGTGCGGCGGGCTGGGTCCCGGCTGGACCCCGGAGCGGGCGGCGGCGACGGACCTTTCGCTGTTCACGCGCCAGGGCCTGGACCGGCTCGGGCAGGCCCTGGAAAAGTCGCTGGCGGCCCTCGAAAAGGCGCGGGAGAACGCGAACTCCCGCAGCGAGGCGGCCGAAAGGGCGGCGGAGGCCGAGCGGGAAGCGAAGCTGCGGGTGAAGGAGACGGAAGAAGCCGCGCCCGGGGGGGACGACCCGGCCGAGACCGCGGCCCGCCTGCGCCGTTACCGGGCTCTCCTTGGCGAGGCCGCGCTCCTCGAAGGGGAGGCGCGGCACGCGGAGAAGCTGGAGCGGGACCTCGCCTCCGGGAGCGCGCCCGCCTGGGCGATCGCCGTCGCGTTCCTTGCCGTCGTCGTCTCGGCGGCCCTCCTTTGGCGCGCCGCCGGGCCGCCTTCCGCCGTCGCGTTCCTTGTCGCCGCGGCGCTTTTCGCGGGCGTCCTCCTTTTAAACGGCAGGAAAAGGGCCGCCCTCAAGCGAAGGGCGCTGGAGGATGCTGCGAGAGCCGCCGAGCGCCTGGAATCAGCCCGCAGGGACCTTGCGGAGATGCGCCTGCTGCTTGGCGGCGGCGACCTGGATGCCCTGGAGGAGGAGCTTTTCAGGGGGCGCGAGGCAAGGGCCGCCAGCGATGGCGAGATCAAGCGGGCGCGCGAGGCCCTGGAAGGGGCGCAAAAGGAGCGGGGCCGCGTCGAGGTCGAGGCCGCGGCGGCCCTGGCTTCGGCGCGCAAGGCCGAGGCGGACACCATCGAGGCCCGGAACGCATGGGAGGCCTGGCTCGCGGAGCTGGGCCTGCCCGCCGGGCTTCTGCCCGGAACCGCCCGGGACGCCCTTTCCCTCATCGAAAACGCGGCCCGCCTGGCGCGGGAGGCCGATCGCCTGGAAGGGGAGGCCCGGGGGCGCCGGGAAAAAATCGCCTCCTTCGAAACCGAAGCAACGGCCCTTCTCGAGGCCTGCGGCCTTGAAATCGAGGCGGAGGGCGGCCCCGAAGCGGCGCTCCTCACCCTGGAGGGCCTTTGCCGGAAGGACTCCGAGGCCCGGGTCCGCAAGGACGCCAACGCGAAGGCGCTGGCGCGGCTCGACCGGGCCGTGGCGTCCCTCAGGGAGAACGAGGAAGGGGCGGGGGAGGGCATCCGGCGTCTCCTTGCCGCCGCCGGGGCCGGATCCGAGGAGGACTTTCCGGCCCTCGCCCGGCGTTTCGAGGAGCGCCGTGAGCTTGCGGCCAAAAAGGAAAACGCCGCCAGGAACCTGCGCAGGATTTCCGGGGAAACGGATTTTCCGGCCCTCTGCATCCGCCTTTCGAGGCTTTCCCGCGAGGGGGTCGAAAGCGGGCTTTCCGAGATACGTGCCGGCTTGGAAGGGGCCGCGGAGAGGCGCGACGGCCTCCATCGCAATCTCGCGGATCTCAGGAGCCGCCGGGCGGCCCTTGTTTCCGGGGAGGAGCTTTCGCTCCTTAGGGTGGAGGAGGAGGCCCGCAAGGAGACCATCCGGCTCTTATCCCGGGAATGGGCCAGAAGCGCCCTGGCCCGGGAGCTTCTCTCGGAGGCCAAGCGCCGCTTCGAGGAGCGGGAGCAGCCCGAGGTGATAAGGAGGGCCGAGGCCCATTTTCGGGTCATTACCGGCGGCGCTTACACCCGCCTTTACGCCCAGGCCGGGGAGGGCGAGATCGAGGCCCAGGACCAAAAGGGCGAACGCAAGGGACCGGAGGCGCTCAGCCGGGGCAGCGCCGAGCAGCTTTACCTGTGCCTCAGGCTCTCCCACGCCGAGATGGGCGCGCGCCGCCACGGCGGCCCGCCGCTTGTCATGGACGACGTGCTGGTCAACTTCGACGCGGTCCGCGCCGAGGCCACGGCAAGGGTCATCACCGAGGTTTCATCCTCCATGCAGATATTCTTCTTCACCTGCCACGAAAAAACCGCCGAGCGCCTCGCCGCCGCGCCGGGGGCGGCCTTCTTCCGCATCCTGTCGGGCCGCATCGAGGGCTCCGCATCCCCTTCGGCCGCGTGAAGAAAAAAAGCGAGGGATGGGCGCCGGGGCCTTTTTTCGGGACCCTCCCCTTTTTTCTTGGGGGGATTCTCCATTTTCGGCTTTGTCTCTCGCACACCACTCTTGCCATCTCCTTCCGAAACTGATACAAAGTTCAATTGTTTTTGGCCCGGACCCCAATTTTTTGAAGGACCCTCCCATGAATTATTGGCGCGTTCCCCTGGATGCCGAGGTCATACCCCTCACCAGGGGGCAGGTGCACGTGGTGGAGGACCGCTGCAAGGGCTGCGGCTACTGCATCGCCTACTGCCCCAAGAAGGTGTTGGCCCCTTCCGAGCACTACAACAAGAAGGGCTACCACCCGCCCCTCGTCGCAAAACCCGCAGACTGTGTCAACTGCCACTACTGCGAGTCCATCTGCCCCGAGTTCGCAATCTTCTCCGTGGAGATTCCATGCTCCCCGGACGCCGACAGGAAGGATGCCGCCTGATGCCGCCCGTCGTTTTAACCGGCGAACACTACATGACCGGCGACGAGGCCATCGCCGAGGGCGCCATAGCCGCCGGATGCCGTTTTTTCGGGGGTTATCCCATCACCCCCGCCACAGAGGTGGCCGAGCGCATGGCCCACCGGCTCCCGGGCGTGGGGGGGGTCTTCATCCAGATGGAGGACGAGATCGCCGCCATGGCCTCCATCATCGGGGCGTCCTGCGCCGGGGTCAAGGCCATGACCTCCACATCGGGTCCCGGCTTTTCCCTCATGATGGAGAACCTGGGCCTGGCAGCCATAACCGAGACCCCCTGCGTGGTGGTGAACGTCCAGCGGGCGGGGCCCTCCACGGGGCTTCCCACCCAGGGCGCCCAGGGCGATATGATGCAGGCCAGGTGGGGATCCCACGGCGACTACTCCCTCATAGCGCTCGCGCCTTCCACGGCCCAGGAGGCCTTCCACGAGACCATCCGCGCCTTCAACCTCGCGGAAAAGTACCGCGTGCCCGTCCTTGTCATGACGGACGAGGTGGTGGGCCACATGTCCGAGAGGGTGGTGATTCCCGAGGCCTCGAAGCTCAACGTGATCGAGCGGGTGAAGGCCCGCGGCCGCAAGGACCGCTACCGGCCCTTCGAGCCCGGCGAGAACGGCGTTCCCCCCATGGCCGCGGCCGGCGAGGGCTACTGCGTGCACGTCACGGGGCTCACCCACGACGAGCGCGGCTACCCCGTCATGACGGCCGAGTGCCAGGAGTCCATGCAGACGCGGCTTTTCGCCAAGATCGAAAGGAACCTCGATGACATCGCATTGACCCGAGGCTTCTTTCTGGACGATGCCGAGATCGTGCTGGTCTCCTACGGCGTATCTGTGCGCACCTGCCGGGCCGCAATGGAAGAGGCCCGCGCCCTTGGCTACAAGGTGGGGCTCCTGCAGCTCCTCACGGTCTGGCCCTTTCCCGAGGAAGCCGTCCGCGCGCTTGCCGGGCGGGTCAAGGCCTTCATAACGGTCGAGATAAACCTTGGCCAGATTTCCCTCGAGGTGGAGCGCCTGGCCGCGGGTCTGGCCCCCTGCTTCCTCGCGGGCCACTGCGGAGGCACCCTCATATCCCCGGACGCCGTGGTGGAGGCTGTCAAAAGGGCGCTTAAGCCTGGCGGCAAACAATAAGGAACAATCGATGGCACAGACGGCCAAAAAACAGGACCAGACCACCGGGGGCTTCGAGCATCATCCACTGGACGATCTTTTGCGCACGGACCGGATACCCCACATATGGTGCCCGGGCTGCGGCATCGGCCCCACGTTTTCGGCGACCCTGCGGGGCATCCTGGCCTCCGGGGTGGACCTGGGCTCCACCGTGATGGTCTCGGGCATCGGCTGCTCTGGCCGGGCCGCCGGGTACGTGAAGCTCGACTCCTACCACACCACCCACGGCCGGGCCATCCCCTTCGCCACGGGAATGAAGCTCGCCAACCCCAAGCTTAACGTGGTGGTCTTCTCGGGCGACGGCGACCTCTTCGCCATAGGCGGGAACCACTTCATCCACGCGGCACGGCGCAACATGGATCTCACGGTCATCTGCGTCAACAACCTAAACTACGGCATGACTGGCGGCCAGGCCGCGGCCACCACCCCCCACATGGCCAAGACCACCACCACCCCCAAGGGGAACCCCGAGCGGCCCTTCAACCTGCCCCTTCTGGCCTTCGCCGCGGGCGCCACCTTCGTGGCCCGCTGGACGGTTCTCCACGGCCGGGACCTCATGGAGTCGGTGCAGGCAGCCATGACCCGTCGGGGCTTCTCCTTCATCGAGGTCCTGGCGCCGTGCCCCATAAACTACGGCCGGCGCAACAAGGAGCTGCCCTTGGTCACGCTCCGCAACTACCAGGTGAACACCATCATCAAGAACGAAGCAAGCCCCGCGGAGCTGGCCGCCTCCGGGAGCGGCCCCATAGTTCTGGGGCGCTTCGTGGACGAGAACCGGGAAAGCTTCCTTTCCCAGTACGACAAGACCTACCGGCCCCAGCTGGCCCCGGCGGGAAAGGAGTAGGAAGCCCCCATGAGCGGAAGCAAGAAGGAAATCCTCGTCACGGGCTTCGGCGGCCAGGGCATCGTGCTTCTCGGGAAGATACTGGGCGCCGCGGCCGCCCTGGGCGACCACAAGGAGAGCACCTTGATCCAGGCCTACGGGCCGGAGTCCCGGGGTGGAGCCTGCTCGGCCCAGGTAATGATCGGCGACGGCGTCATCCACTACCCCTACGTGCGCAGGCCCGACGTCCTCGCCGCCATGAGCCAGGCCGGCTTCGAGAAGTACATCGACCTGGCCAAGGACGACACCGTGCTCCTCGTCGACCAGGACCTCGTCAAACCCAAGGGGCAGGCCCAGGAGGTCTTCGCCGTGCCCGCCACCCGCCTCGCGGAGGAGATGGGCAAGAAGATGATGGCCAACATCATAATGCTGGGGTTCATCGTGGCGGTCTCGCGCGTGGTGACCAACGAGGCGGCGCGCTCGGCCGTCACCTCCTCCGTCCCCAAGGGCACCGAGGACGCCAACCTCGCGGCCTACGACAAGGGCCACGACTTCGGCTTGGCGGTCTTGAAGGGCCGCGAAAAGAAAATGGCGGCCCAGGGCTGAAGGGGAGGGAGAGGACTCGCGGGGGGAGGGGGAGGGAAACCCTTTTCGCAGAAAAGGGTTTCCCTCCCCCCGCACCCCCCTCCTCCACCCTTTCCCAAAATGACCGGGGGCGCAAACCGCCCCCGGACCCCCGATATGCACGGAGCCTTGCCGCGCAAGGCTCCGTAAGGTTATGGAGGGCTTCGCATTCGATCGGTCAACGCTTGATGGGCGGAAGAGGGGCGAGGCGAGAGGTGGCTGAAATCCGGACGCGGGTTGGATGCTCCAACGTCGGTTTCGGGTTCACCGCGACAATCAAAGGGAGGGGGAAAAAATCTGTAGGAAATGACGCCCGTGGACGCAAGCGCCCGACGCGGCCCGTGAGCGCTCCCGGCGCCATGCGGCTGTCCGCATCGTGCGGAAAAGCGAGGAATTTGGCGGAAGTGCATGGGAATCGAACCCACCCGGGACGCTCTTCAACGCCCCACACCGGATTTGAAGTCCGGGAGCCCCACCAGTGAGCTTGGCACTTCCGTAAGCTAGACGAAAAAACCATCCCGCGCGCGGAAACCCGCCTTCATCCCTTTGCGCGGCCGCCCGTTTTGTATTATAGTCCCTCCCGTTCTGTCAACACCCGCGCCGCCCGCGCCCGGGGCCGTCCCGGGGCGTCTCCCGGACGGGACCGGAACAATTTCTCCTTTCGCCTTGAAGGATCGCCCATGATTCAGCCCGACCGCCTGGCCCGCACCTTTACGGATCTGGTTCGCATAGACTCGGTTTCGCGCCACGAGGCGGACATCATGGCGCACCTTGAAACTGCGCTGGAAAAGCTTGGCGCAACGGTGGTCTTCGACGACGCCGGCAAGAAAATAGGCGGCGAAAGCGGAAACCTGGTGGCCAAGATCCCCGGGACCCTTCCCGCGCCGCCGCTTCTGGTCTGCGCCCACGTGGACACCGTGGAGCCCGGCCGGGGGATCGAGCCCGTCTTCGAAAACGGCACTTTCAGGTCCAAGGGCGACACCATCCTGGGCTCCGACGACAAGAGCGCCGTGGCCGTCATCCTGGAGACCCTGGCCTCTCTCGCCGGGAACCGCGAGCCCCACGGGCCCCTTGAAATCGTCCTCACGGTGGCCGAGGAGATAGGGCTTCTGGGAGCCAAGAATCTCGATTATTCAATGCTTTCGGCCCGCATGGGCTTTGTCCTGGACGCCAGCGACCCGGACGCCATCATCACCCGGGCCCCCTCCGCCAACCGCATGACCTACCTCGTGCGCGGAAAGTCCGCCCACGCCGGAAGCTCGCCCGAGAAGGGCATCAACGCCATCGCGGTGGCGGCGAAGGCCATAGCGTCGCTTGCGCTGGGGCGCATCGACTTCGAGACCACCGCCAACATAGGGGTCATCGACGGCGGAAGCGCCACCAACATCGTGCCGGACCGGGTCACGGTAAACGCCGAGGCAAGGAGCCACGACGAGGCCAAGCTTGCGGATGTCACGGCGCGCATCACCGGGGCCTTCCGCGCGGCCGTGGCCGAGACCAACATGGCGCTTCCGCCCGGCCTCGGGGAGGCCTCGGTGGAGGTAACCGTGGATTCCGACTACTTCAGCATGAACATCCCCGACGGGCACCCGCTGGTGCGCTGCGCGGCGGCGGCCGGGACCTCGCTGGGCAGGACCGTGGCGACGAAAATGACCGGCGGCGGCTCCGACGCCAACGTCTTCTTCAAGATGGGCATTCCCACCGCCATCATGGGCACCGGCATGACCGACGTCCACACGGTGCGCGAAAGCGTGTCCCTCGATCACATGGTAAAGGGCGCGGAGCTTCTCCGCGCAGTCATCCTAACCTTCAGCCGGGGTTTTTGACATGGCGGTAAAAAAGCGGAGCGAGCCCGCCAAGCTCGGGGAACGCATCAGGAAAAGCCGCGTGGAAAAGGGCCTCACCCTTACGCAGCTGGCCAACGAAACCGGGGTGCCGGAGCACGACCTCGAAAAGATCGAGGCCGGCGAGACCATGCCGCCGGTGGGCTCGCTCCTGAGCCTCTCCCGCGCGCTCGATCTCGACTCGGACGCCTTCCTCAAGGAGGAGAAGGCCGCCAGGAAAAAGCTCGCCAAGGCCTACGAGAAGCGCACCGAAAACTACGCCTACGAAACCCTCGCGCCCGGGGCCCGGCACAAGCACATGAAGGCGTTCCGGATAAGGATCGAGCCAAAAAGCGCCCACCAGGGCGTGGGCTACCGCCACGAGGGCGAGGAGTTCGTGTACGTGCTTTCGGGAAGCGTCGAGATACTGGTGGGCGAGCAGAAGAACGACCTTGGGCCCGGCGAGTGCCTTCACTTCAACTCGGGCGTCCCCCACAAGCTCACCAACACGGGGGACTCGGAGGCGGAGCTTATAGTGGTGGTCTATACGCCATAAACGCCTGTATAAAAACGCGATCCGGCAGTGTTTGCGCTTCACCTTGCGGCTCATCGTTTTTATCCAGGCTTCGTATCCAGCCTTTTTCAGTGGGCTGTTAAGGAATCAAGGCGATGTCCTTCAAGCTTTCCTCCGAGCAGCGCATGGTGACCCGCATGGCCCGCGAGTTCGCCCGCAAGGAGCTCATGTCCCAGGCGGCCGAGCGAGACCGCAGCCACGCCTTTCCCGCCGAGAGCTTAAAGAAGATGGGGGAGCTGGGGTTTCTGGGCATGATGGTCCCCGCGGCCTTTGACGGCGCGGCCGCCGACGCCGTGAGCTACGCCGCGGCCCTTGCCGAGATCGCCTACGCCGACGCCTCGGTGGCCGTAATCATGAGCGTCCACAACTCCATAGTGTGCGAGTCGCTGATGCGCTACGGCACGTCAGCGCAGAAGGACCGCTTCCTAGGAAGCCTGGCCCGGGGCGAGATGATCGGCGCCTTCGCCATGACGGAGCCCTCGGCGGGCTCCGATCCCGTGCGCCAGGAAACCACGGCCGAGCGCGACGGCGACTGCTTCGTCATAAACGGCGAGAAGCGCTTCATAACCTCCGGCAAGAACGCGGGCCTCGTCATCGTGACCGCCAAGACCGATCCCGCCAAACGCCACCGGGGCATCTCGGCCTTTCTCGTCCCGCGCGGAACCCCGGGGCTTTCGGTGGCGCGCCTGGAGGACAAGCTGGGCCTGTGCGCCTCCGACACGGCCGACCTCCACTTCAAGAACATGCGGGTGCCGGCCGAAAACATCTTGGGCGGCGAGGGCAACGGCTTCGCCGTGGCCATGACGGCCTTGGACTGCGGCCGCATAGGAATCGCCGCCCAGAGCGTGGGGGTGGCGAAAGCCTGCCTGGACGAGGCCGTGGCCCACGCGAAAGCCAGGGAGCAGTTCGGAAAGCCCATAGGCCGCAACCAGGGCGTGGCCTTTCCCATCGCGGACATGGCCACCGAGATAGAGGCCGCGCGGCTCCTCACCCTTTCCGCCGCCGCCGCCAAGGACCGGAAGGAAAGCTTCACCCAGCCCGCGGCCATGGCCAAGCTCTTCGCATCGGAGATGGTGAACCGCGTGACCGCCCGAGCCCTCCAGATCCACGGCGGCTACGGCTACACCAAGGACTACCCCGTGGAGCGCCACTTCCGCGACGCCCGGGTCTTCACCATCTACGAGGGTACCAGCGAGATACAGAGGGTTGTCATTTCAAGACACCTCCTTGGTTGAGCGCCGGAAAAACCACTTGAAAAATTCCGCCGGGCCGTCTTGAATGCGGAAGCGCTCCGGCCTTCCGTACCCTGAAGCCCCGTGGATGACTCGCCTTTAGGGGGGCGTTTGAAGTTGCCGCAAGCCCTGCGGCATCCCCCGTTAAAGATTGAAGTATTTAAAGTTTTTTGGGGAGGTTAGGGGGAGGGGGGAAGGGGAGACCCTTTTTCCAAAAAGGGGCCCCCTTCCCCCCTCCCCCGCAAGACTCTTTCTTTCACTTAAGGAGAAATCCGACATGGCGATCGCGCAATTCGAGCTTTTCGGCCACGTGGCCGTCCTCACCTGGGATTCCGGCGAGAACCGCTTCAATCCCGACTTTCTGGAGGCAACCCTCGCGTGCCTCGAC
>JAKAGN010000360.1 GCA_021815525.1 Deltaproteobacteria bacterium | reverse complement strand
ATTATCTCCGGCGGGCTCCTTGGAATAGCAAACCTTACCGTAAATTTAGGGATAGGACAACCGGGGTGGAGAGGCGGGAAAAAAAGCATTATAGGTTAACTTAACTTAACCAATAAAGTGAAAATATGGGAGGCCCCGGCAACTTTGTTGCCGGGGCCTCCCGATCGAATCCTGTATATAATGGTGTCAAGCAGTCTGTTTTCTCCCATTATTAATTTGTATCTTCCATTTATCAATAGTATCAATTAATGGCTGCCATGGTTGAAAACCCTCACATTCTGCTACAACATCTAAAAAATTTTTTAATATAGTAATCCAAACAGTCATGGCATCTTTCATCGCTTTATGTATAATCTCACAATCTGCTACTTTATGATTATATGCAGTTGTAATGCCTTCAAGGTGATTTAGCAATTCTACTATATGAAATCTAAGTCCCCAATTTTTTTTATCATCTGGATTGCATGTATAAATTATTTTTGCTTGATCACGAGTAAGTTCGCTTCTACATCCAGTTCGTATATCAACATCACGAATATGTGGAAAAATTTCTTCTATAGCTTTGGCATGATCAGCTGTATAATCATTCCATTTTCCTAAAATATCTATTGCATGTTTACGACGTCGCCAATCATGATCAGCTTTCAATGTGTTGTAAATCATCAAGGCACCTATAAGAGTACCAAGAGAGCCGATCGCTGTTATAATCATGAGACAAGTTTGCATATAGTCATCTCCTTTTTGTTTATAATATCATCCTATTGTCAATGAAGGATGCTCGATTCAAGTTCTGGTCACAGTTCAAAGGACAAGATGTTCTCAGCCAGCAGGGCGTGTAGGCACGTGGCTAATTTTTTGTCCTGTGAAATCCCAAATTCCATATGAATGGATGATATTATACCTTATATTCCTATTATCGTCAACCTGATTCGAAAAACCCCCGAACGAGCGATCGGTTTTATGTGTTTGGGCCACCTTTGGACTTGACGGCAACGTGCTGTAGTTCGGGTTGTTCATGGCCGAAGGCCAGGGTTCACCCGACATTTCAATCAAACGCCATAACGATGGTTAGGCCGTTCCGTACAAGGCCTCAAACACGGCCTCAGGCCCCGGCGATCGCTTGCCGGGGCCTGAGGCGTGAATTTCCGGGAAAGGGCTCCCGGGGCGTTCTTCCCCTAGGAGCCAGCTTCGCAGGCGGGCGACAAAGGCGGGAAGGGCCGGAAGTCTACAGCTCCCTCACCACTTCCGCGCTTTCCTCGGCTTCCATCCGGTCCCGATAGCTCTTCGCCCACATATCGGGAATCGTTTCCTTGACCTCCATGATGGACCTCCAGGATATCTTGAAGTCGGTAAAAACCTTTATCAACACATCCTCGCCGGGAGCGAGCCAAAGGCAGTACCTGGTGTTGTTTTCCGCGTTGTAATAGGTCCGAAGCCATGTGGCCGCTTGGACATGGGCCAATTTCGACCAGTTTTGTTCAACCCTGTCCCAGGTCATGCCGGGATCCCTGTGGACCACCATGAACTGTTTCATGCTGTACCTCCTTCTGGTATGGTCGAACCGAGATGGTGAGGCACGCTGGCGGCCCCGGCAACTTTTTGCCGGGCTGCGAAGCACGGGAGGGCGTGAGATCGGCGGGCCTTTCGACGCCGGTCGTTTGGAAAGAGGTTTGACGGCGGAACCCGATAAAGCCGCAGGAGCATCCTCATAGCGTCCTCCGGGTTTCATGGAATTTCAGCTTCTTTATGAATTATTATACTCATTTTCCCGTTTTTCGTCAACCTGCTCGCAAGCCTGGCCCCCGGAACGAGCGATCGGTTTTATGCTTTCCGCAAAGCCTTTGGGCTTGACCGCAAAGCGTCGTTTCCTGTAGCGTCCTTCCGGCAATCCCAAGTCAGCGGCCCCGTATGCTGCGGCCAAACCGGTTCAAAGGCCCTTACCGGGGCCTCGGGAGGAATACGCATGGACCCAAGCCTTGTCGTGGAAAAAAAGGGGCCGGTGGCGGTTATAACGCTAAACCGTCCCGAGGTGATGAACTCCTTCAACTTCGCCATGCTTCGGGCGCTTAAGGACGCGGTGAACGCGGTGCGCTTCGATCCCGAAACCAGGGTCGTGATCGTGACCGGAGCTGGTGAAAAGGCCTTCTGCTCCGGCGCGGATCTGAAGGAGCGGGCCACCTACTCGGAAATCCAGGTGCGGGAGTTCATCTTCACCATCAGGAACCTTTTCACCGCCATCGAGAGCCTCCCACAGCCGGTGATCGCGGCGGTGAACGGCGTGGCCTTGGGCGGCGGCACGGAGCTAACGCTAGCCTGCGACATCCGCTACGCATCCGAGACCGCAACGATGGGTCTCACCGAGACGCGGCTTGCCATCATTCCCGGCGCGGGCGGCACCCAGAGGCTTCCGCGCCTGGTGGGCCGCGGCCGCGCCAAGGAGCTGATATTCACCGGCCGCAGGGTCTCCGCCGCGGACGCCCTCGCTATCGGCCTAGTGAACCGCGTGCTGCCGCCGGGGGAACTCCTCGATGGCTGCCTTGCGCTCGCATCCGAGATCTGCGAGTGCGGGCCCGTGGCCGTGGCCCAGGCCAAGTACGCAATAAACGCGGGCCTTGAGACCGACATCGGAACGGGGCTTGCCATAGAGTCCAACGCCTACTGGATCACCATCCCCACCCAGGACCGCCTGGAGGGGCTCGCGGCGTTTCGTGAAAAGCGCAAACCAGTTTACAAGGGGAAATGAAAATGTCCGACCCCAATGCCGCCAACCGCGCCCACTGGCTGGCCGAAGAGGAAAAGCTCGATGAACGCGTCTCGCTGGCCCTTTGGCCGGGGGGCCAGAAGGCCGTGGACCGGCTCGCCAAGCAGGGCAAGGAGCCCGTCCGCGACTTGATAGCAAAGTTGATAGATCCCGAGACCGAGTTTTTCGAGCTTTCGCGGATCGCGGGCTTCGGCATGAACTACCCCGAGGCCGACGACGTCCCCTGCGCGGGGCTTGTGACGGGAATCGGAAAGATCCACGGCAACTGGACCATGATCGTGGGAAACGACCCGCGCGTGAAGGCCGGGACCTACTTTCCCATCACCCTCAAGAAACACATGCGGGCCCAGGCCATAGCCGAGCGCTGCGGCTTGAACTGCGTCTACATAGCCGATTCCGGCGGCGCGTTTCTCCCCATGCAGGCCGACGTCTTCCCCGACGACCAGCAGTTCGGCTCCATGTTCTACAACATGGCCCGCATGAGCGCCAAGGGCTTGAAGCAGATCACCCTCTCCACGGGCGGCAACACGGCGGGCGGCGCCTACATCGTGTTCATGGCCTGCGAGAGTGTCATGATCGACAAATTGGCCTACTCATTCCTGGGCGGGCCGCCGCTGGTGAAAGCCGCCACCGGCGAGGAGATATCCGCCGAGGCCCTGGGCGGCGCGCGCATCCACACCGGCGTCTCCGGCGGCGCGGACCACCTGTGCCTGTCGCAAGACGACGCCGTGGCCCGCGTCCGGGACATCCTAAGCCTCGAAAAGCCCCAGGCGCTTTCCATCCACCGCTATGAGACATCCGAGCCCGCGGTCCCCATCGAAAGCCTCTACGAGGTGCTTCCCGCCAACATCCACCAGGCCATAAAGGTGCGCGACGTGATCGCGGCGCTTGCCGACGACTCGGTTTTCGTGGAGTACAAGAAGGAGTACGCCAAGGGCCGCGGCGACAACATCGTGACGGGCCGCATCCGCTTGAAGGGCATCCCGGTGGGGGTTATCGCCTCCAACTCCGTGGGC
>JAKAGN010000359.1 GCA_021815525.1 Deltaproteobacteria bacterium | reverse complement strand
ATCTGGACGTCAATGCCCCGGAAGCCGCCGGGCGGCCGGGTAAAAAAGGAACATGGCATGAGCGACTGCATCGTCTCCATCGATCAGGGCACCACGGGCACCACTGTCCTGGTCCTGGACACCCGGGCCACGGTCCTGGGCCGGGGGTACCGCGAGATAACCCAGCATTATCCGCAGCCCGGTTGGGTGGAACACGATCCCGAGGAGATATGGGAATCGGTTCTCATCGCGGCCCGGGCGGCCCTTGATTCGGCCGGGATAGGCCCGGACCGGGTGAAGGCCGTGGGAATCACCAACCAGCGGGAAACGGTGGTGGCCTGGGACCGGGCCACGGGAAAACCCTGCCACCGGGCCATCGTGTGGCAGTGCCGCAGGACCGCCCCCCAGACGGAACGCCTCAAGGCCGAGGGCCTGGAGCCCCTTTTCACGCAGCGCACGGGGCTTCTCCTCGATCCCTACTTTTCCGGCACCAAGCTCGCCTGGCTTCTGGACAATGTGCCCGGGCTCAGGGATGACGCCGAGGCCGGGCGGATCGCGGCCGGCACCATCGACTCCTGGCTCATCTGGAAGCTTTCGGGCGGCCGCTCCCACGTGACGGACGTCACCAACGCCTCCCGCACCCTCCTCATGGGCCTTGAGACCCAGAAATGGGACGATGAGCTGTGCCGGATACTTTCCGTGCCGCCCCGTATGCTGCCGGAGATACTCCCCTGCGACGCCGTGTTCGGCCGCGTCACGGGGCTTTCCGTGCTGCCGGAAGGCGTTCCGGTGTCCGGCGTGGCAGGGGACCAGCAGGCCGCTCTTTTCGGCCAGGCCTGCTTTTCGCCGGGCGAGGCCAAGTGCACCTTCGGAACGGGCGCCTTCATGCTGATGAACACGGGGAGCAAACCCGTCATGAGCACTCACCGCCTGCTCACCACCGTGGCCTGGAGGATGGGGGGTTGCACGTCCTACGCCCTGGAGGGCTCGGCCTTCATCGCCGGGGCCCTTGTCCAGTGGCTGCGGGACGGCCTCGGCATCATCTCGAAATCAAGCGAAATAGAGGCCTTGGCCGCTTCGGTGCCCGATACCGGCGGGGTGGTCGTGGTACCGGCCCTGGCCGGGCTTTCGGCGCCCCATTGGCGTCCCGAGGCCCGGGGCCTCATCCGGGGCATTTCGCGGGCCACCACACGGGGGCATCTCGCGCGGGCGGCGCTTGTGGGCATCGCGCTTCAGAACGCCGAGATCCTCACCGCGATGGAGGCCGACGCCGGGCAGCGGCTTTCGTCCCTCAAGGTGGACGGCGGGGCCTCGGCCAACAACCTTTTGATGCAGATTCAAAGCGACCTTCTGGATTGCAGGATAACCCGGCCAGCCATGGTGGAGACCACGGCCCTGGGCGCGGCGTTCCTGGCCGGCCTGGGCGCCGGCCTCTACCGCGATACCGGCGAGATCGCGGCCGCATGGAGGGCGGACCGGGACTTCGTTCCCGGCATGGATGCGTCCGAGCGGGCGAGGGTCATGGAAACGTGGCATGAAGCGGTTTCCAGGGCCTAAGCCTTGGGCGAAAGGACGGGCGGCGCGTGGGCGCAGCCATCGCTCAAATTTTGGGCCGCTGCGTGTGGGAGCGGGCCCCCTTGGTCTGCCTTCTTCTTTCCCCGGAGGGCGAAATCCGTCAGGCCGGCGCCTTCGCCTTGACGCTGGCCGGCGGGTCGATTGAAGGGCTGGCCTTCCACTCCCTGGCCGCCGGCTTTCCGGGTGAGGATTTTTCCGCCCTTGTCCGGCGCGCTGCGGCCGGCCCCGTCCGCTTGGACTTCGGCCCGGCCGGGACCGGGGCCTTCTGGTTTGATTTTTTTCCCCTGGATTCCGGCGTCCTGGCCTTGGGCCGGCCGGATGCCCCAGCCGGGGAAGCTCCGGGCACGGCCGCGGAAGCCCGGGAACTCGCCCGCGAGCTGGCGGAAAAAACGGAGCTTCTTGCGCGCCTTTGCGAAAAAAGGAGCTTTTTCCTTGGCATGGCGGCTCACGACCTGCGGAATCCCTTGAACGCCATATCCATGGCAGTGAGCATCCTGGGCGCCGCCGCGTCGGACATCCTCGGCGAGGACCGGGGCCTCACCACCGTGATCCGCGAAAGCTGCATCCACATGGAGCGGCTCCTGAACCATTACGTGGATTACTCCCGCATCGGCTCGGGCCAGGTGGAGTTCCGGTGCGTGGAGGGGACACGTGCGCGTTCGTGCGCCGCCGCGTGGGCGAAAAGGCCGTTGGCGCGGCCCGGGAGGGCGTGAGCCTTGCGATGCGCGATTTTTCCGGTGAGCTTCGGGTGTCCTTCGATCCGGACAAGATGTCCCAGGCCCTTAACAGCCTCCTCGAAAACGCGGCTAAATTTTCCCGCGACGGGTACGTCGTGGAGGTGGGCTTGGAAAAGCCGGGGGACCGGGCCCTGATCCGTGTCATCAAGCAGGGGCCCGGCATGCAGCCCGAGCAACTGGAGCTGCTTTTCGAGCCGTTCCGCAGGGTCAAGGGCCGATTTTCGGCCAAGGCACGGGACTAAGCCTTGCCCTTGTCCGGAAGATCGTTGAGATACACGGGGGCATGGTCTGGGCCGAGGCCGAGAAGAGCGGCGGAACAGCGTTTTTTGTGGAGCTGCCCCTGGCGTGACGGCCGGCCCGCCGCCTCGAAAAGCATGTAAGCCATTTTTTACCCTTGGATGCGGAAGAGATTTTTAGCTCCGGGTGCGGGAGCAGACAGGCTCGGTTAAAGGCCTTTGAGGATTTGCCGGGAATGGAGCGAGAAAAAAGTTGACAAGCGCGGGCCCGGCGCATTAAAGAAGCGGGCGTGTTCGGGGCGAACCGCAAAAATCGTTCCGGGCCGCACATAGCAGTATATATCTTGGGGCTGTAGCTCAGCTGGGAGAGCACATGACTGGCAGTCATGGGGTCAGGGGTTCAAGTCCCCTCAGCTCCACCAAGGAAAGATAAAGGGATTCAGGCGCTTAGGCCTGAATCCCTTTTGATTTTCTGGAGGCCAAATCGCGGCAAATCGAGCCCGTTTTGTACCCAAAATGCACCCAGCATCCAGCCGACGGCACCCTTATTGGATGCCGCCGGAGCCATCCGAGAAATCCGGCGCGCTGTAGTCCACCAGGACGGGAGTTTGGGGCAAGGTCAAGGGTCTGCTGTAGTATGGATTAAAACTAGAACGCCCCGGGGCGACGCCGCATGGCCGCCGCTCCGGGGCGTTCTAGTTTTACGCCGGGGATTGGTTATCGGGGGAATCCCGGCTCCGGGACCCGGCCGTAGCGGGCCCCGCAAGAGCAGTCGGAGGCATCGCCCGGCGGGACAGGGTGGAGGACCGGAAAAGATTATAGATAAAGAACGACATGATTCAAGTAAAATTTATCTTGCACTCCACGAAAAGGGTATGATAGCCCTTCACACCAAAAGGACTGATCCGTTTTCCTCCTGCTTCCGGCGGACACGCCACCGTCCGGAAGTTCCGTGTCTTTCCGCCGGAGCGGCGGGACCGGCCGACGGCGCGCGCCGCCGGCCCGTGGCCCCTTGCGTTCCGCTGCAGGGGACCCATGCGCCACCGGCCTCGAAATTTTGCGCATCCTCTTCGGAGCCTCACGGGGCTCGGGCCGGCCCTGGCCCTTCTCCTCACGCTCACGCTCCTTCCGGCTCCAGCGGCCTTGGCCCGGAGCCTGGGAAGCGCGCGCATACGGGTCACGGGCGTCAGCGTGGACGTGGACACCCGGCCGGACGTCCCCGGGCTCCAGGCGGCCATGACGGTGGTCAAGGG
>JAKAGN010000358.1 GCA_021815525.1 Deltaproteobacteria bacterium | reverse complement strand
TCCCCCCGCAATTTTTTCCCTATTTTTTTCCCGGGCGGGCCTTGAAGTTTTCGGGCCTGGCGATGGTGAGGAGTCCCCCGGAGTTTTGGGCGGTCACGCCGCAGGGCAGGTGTGTGGTCTTGCCTTCCGAGAGGGCCAGGACCGCGGCCACGTGGGAGAAGGAGAGGCGCCGGAGGTCGCCCTTGACGAGGGCCACGGCGGCCCGCACCATGCGGCGGCGCAGGGCGGGGTGTTCGCGGCGGAGGGCTTGGAGGGAGAGGCTTGCGGCGCGTTCCGAGCGGGCGGCCAGGGCCCGGCCGAGAGCCTCGGAAACCAGGCTTTCGAGGAGGTCCTCCTCCTCGCGCATGAGGGAGGCCAGGCGGTTTAAGGAGTCCAACGCGGCCGGGTTGTAATCGCGGGCGATGAGCGGCAGAAGTTCGCGGCGGATGCGGTTTCTGAGGTAGCCCAGGTCGAGGTTGGTGGAGTCCTCGAAAAAGTCCAGGCCCTCTTGGGCGCAGAAGTCGAGCACATGGCGGCGGGAGAGGGAGAGAAGGGGGCGGGCGATGTTTCCCGAGAGGGGGGAAATTCCCGCGAGGCCGCGGGGACCCGCGCCCCGGAGGAGGAACATGAGGACCGTCTCGGCGTTGTCGTCGGCGGTGTGGGCCACGGCCACGCGGGCGAAGCCTTCTTCCTTGCGGACGCGCTCGAAAAATGCGTAGCGGGCGTTGCGGCCGGCCTCCTCCACGCAGAGGCCGCCTTCGCGGGCGAGGGCCGCCGCGTCAACCCTGGACAGAAAAAAGGGAAGGCCGCGGCTTTGAGCGAGGCGCTCGGCGAGGGCGGCGTCCCGGTCGGCCTCGGGGCCCCGGAGCCCGTGGTGCACGTGGACCACGCCGATGGACCCCGTGTCCAGGCGCTCGGAAAGGAGAACGAGGGCCTGGAGCAGGGCCGCGGAGTCAGCCCCCCCGGAGACGGCCGCCAGCACGCCGCCGCCGGGGGGAAACATGGCGTTTTCCGCCGCGATCCGGGCCACGGCCTCGAGAAAAGCCGCGCGCGGAGCGGGGATCAGAGGCGTTCCTTGATGAAGTTGTGAACCGTCTCGGCCACCGAGCGGTCCCACAGGCCCACGCGGCCCACCCGGACGCCGATCATGACCTTCTTGGGGGCCAGCGTCTGGATGCGCACGTTGACCGGGGTGTCGGCGCCCTGCCTGGCCTCGATCTGGCAGGTGATGCCGTCGTTGGTCTTGTCGAGTATCCTTATCTTTAGCTCCGCCAGGGCCTTGTCCGTGGCCTCGATGGCATTGGGGAAGGTGGCGGCGTAGTCGCGCTGTAGCTCGCCTCCGATGTAGGCGAAGGCGCCCGCCACCGTTCCCGCCGCAAGCCAGGCGCAGCTTGAAAGGGACGCAACGAGGAGGACCGCCAGGGTGAGCCGCGTCAGTTTTTTCATTTTGATGTGCCTCCAGGGCTGAGATGAACGGGAATTACCCCGAAAAGAAAAAGGCATCGAGGCGCCGGAGAGACGCCGTATGTCACAGGGCCGCCGAAACCGCGGCCAGAACCTTGTCGTAATCGGGCTCCTTGGAAATGTCCGGGACGATTTCCACGTGGGTCAGGACGCCCTTTCTGTCCGCCACGAACACGGCCCGGGCCAGGAGGCGCAGCTCCTTTATGAGGACCCCGTACTTCATGCCGAAGTCCGCGTCCCGGTGGTCGGAAAGGGTGGTCACCGCGCCGATTCCCTCGGCCGCGCAGAAGCGCTTCTGGGCGAAGGGCAGGTCCATGCTCACGGTGACGATGGCCACGTCCGGGCCCAGCGCCGCGGCCTCCTTGTTGAAGCGCTTGGTCTCGATCTCGCACACCGGGGTGTCCAGGGAGGGCACGGAGGCCAGCACCAGGACCTTGCCCGAAAAATCGGAAAGACCCTTGGGCGAAAGATCGTTCGCCAGGGCCGAAAAGCCCGGGGCCCTGTCGCCCGGGGCCAGGGCCGGGCCCAGGAGGGTCAGGGGATTTACGCCGCGGGACACGACGCCGCTTCGTTCCATGAAAATCCTCCTCGGGGCGCTTCGCGGCCGCCGCCGGCCCCCGGAAAAGGGCCGGGCGCCTCTTTCGGGTTTCTCAGAAATGGTAGGCGGTGCTTCCCGTCAGGGTGAAGAACTTCACCTCGTCCAGCTCGTTCCAGCCCCAGTAGTAGGAGGCGTCGAGGCCCAGGGAGATGGAGTCCGTCAGGAAGAAGTCCGCGCCGGTGCCGATGCGCCCCACCGGGTGGCACTCGGAGTTGGAGTAGGTGCGGGCGTGCCCGGCAACGACGGCGTCGGTCTTCACCTGGCCGAACATGGCGCCGCCGCCCACCGCGAAGTAGGGGGAAAACCACTGGAGCTTGCCGAGCGGCGGCTGGATGCGCCCAGAAAGGATGAACATCTGGGAGTGCACGGTCATGTCCGCGCGCACGGGCTTGCCCTTGTAGTAGTAGGAGCCGTCCCAGTCGAAGCCCTGCGTGACGTCGGCGGTGAACTCGCCCACGAAGATGCCGTTGTAGCGGTAGCCTATGGATAGCCTCAATCCAGCGCTGTTCGAGAAATCAGCGTCCAGGCCCACGGGCTTAACGTTGTCGGTGAGGTCGTTTATGTCCAGCATCTCGAAGTTGTAGGAGAGCCCCACCCCGGCGAAAAGGTGTTTCTTGACGGTGGACGGCCCGTACAGGGACCCGTAGGTGGGCTCGTACAGGCCTTCCTCGGCCGATGCGGGGCGCAGGGGCCACAGAAGGGCCAGGCACGCAAGAAGAAGCAGGGCTTTTTTAAGCATGGGAGGCCTCCGGCTGGGGGATCGGTTTCCCGGCGCCGTCCCTTCGGACGGGCGGTCTGTGCAACGTAGCAAAAAATTCCGGCCGATGCAATCGCGGACGGCGATTCTGCGTGGGGCCGCCTTGACACCTTGAAACCGGAAAGTTACATTAAAGCAAATCGAGGCGCATACGCGCAACGAAAAAGAGAACGAAAAAAAACGAAAGCGCAAATTCGCTTGAGCAACACGGGACACAGCCAGGAACTAGGTGAATTCTCAAGGCTTTTCCGGGAGGAGGGCATAGACCGGGTGGAGGACCGCCTGGTCGTCCTCACCGCCTTTTTATCCACCGAGGAGCACGTGGGGGCCGCCGCCCTCACCCGCATGTTGAACGATGCGGGCCACCCCTTCGAGCCCGAGTTCGTGCGGGAGACCCTGCGGCTCCTGTGCCGCTACGGCTTCGCCCACCGCCACCACTTCGAGGGCGGAAAAAGCGTCTACGAGCACCGGCACCTGGGGCACCACCACGATCACTTGATCTGCGCCCGCTGCGGAAGCATAAAGGAGTTCTACGACGAGTCCCTGGAGCGCCTCCAGGCCAGGATAGCCGAGGCCCACGGCTTCCGCGTCCTCCAGCACCGCATGGAGCTTTACGGCCTGTGCGAGGCCTGCCTCGCCCTCCGCGTGGTCCTCTCGCCGCTGGCGCTGGCAAAACCCGGCGAAACCGTGATCATCCAGGAGCTTCAAGGCGGCGTCGAGGCCCGCAAACGCCTGCTCTCAATGGGGCTTAGGATCGGCGACCGCCTGGAGGTCCTGGTGAACACAGGCGACGGCCGCGTGGTGGCCGCCGCCGACGGCAAGCGCTACGCCCTGGGGCGCGGCCTCGCGGAAAAAATCCTCGTGGCCCCCCCGAACGGATAGGCGAGAGAAGGATCGCGGGGGAGGGGGGAGAACCTTTTCTATGAAAAGGTTCTCCCCCCTCCCCCGGACCCCCGATATTGGCGGGACGGATTGCTTCGCAATCCGTCC
>JAKAGN010000357.1 GCA_021815525.1 Deltaproteobacteria bacterium | reverse complement strand
TGCTGGATGCGAAGCCTGGATAAAAACGATGAGCCGCAAGGCGCGCGAGAAGCCAATGGAGGGAGCGTACCATAGTACGTGACCGGAATTGGCTTTGATGCGCGACGCCGCAATTCGCGTTTTTGGACAGGCGGGCTCAGACGACGCCCTGGGAGGCCAGGGCATACACCACCAGCCGCTGGAGCATGGTCTCCCGGGCGGATGCCGGCTTGTCCAGCTGAAGCCGCTTGAGATAGGGGAGCGCCGCGTCGGGAACCGAGATCATCTTTTTCGCCTGGGCGAAGCTTGGAACGGGGATCCCGGCGCCGGACATCTTCTCCTTCAAGCTCTTCAAGGCCTTTCCGATGACTAGCTCGTCCTTCGTGAAGTCGGTGCCGAAGGGAAAGGGCGGGAAATGGCCCAGTCGCTTGTACGGGGCCAATATCTCCTCGTTCTTCTCGGGAAGGTTCATGCGGAAGCGGTCCGGAATGACGTAGTCGGCGCGGATCTTCCCGGCGGCCTTGGCCTCGGCAAGCAACTGGTCCTGGAATCGTGAGTCGGCGATGTTCAAAAGCGCCGCTATGACCTCGGAATCGGTCTTGCCCCGAAGCTCGGCTATGCCGTACTCGGTCGCCACTATGTCCCGGAGGTGCCGCGGGATCGTGGTGTGGCCGTAGTTGAAGACTATGTTCGATTTCACTTCCTTGCCCTTGGAGCGCAGGGCCCGGATCATGATTATGGAGCGGCCGCCCGGAAGCGCGTGGGCCTGGCTCACGAAGTTGTACTGGCCGCCGACCCCCGAAACAACCTGGCCGTTTTCCAGGCCGTCCGAAACCACCGCGCCCAGAAGCGTGGCCATCAGCCCCGCGTTGGCGAAACGGCCGTGCCGGCGCTGGAGAACCTTTATCTCCTGGTCGCCGTAGAGCTGGTTCACGTTGGAGACCGTGGTCATGAAGATCTCCTTGCGTTCCTCCTCGCTCATGTCGTTTAGGGCCTTGTAGAAGCTCTCGGGCCCAAGGAAGAAGCCGCCGTGGATCACTATGCCCTTCTTCAAGCGATCCCCCAAGAAGTCCTTCACCACCCGCTCGCGGTTCAGGGGGATGCGAAGATCCGCGTCCACCCTGCTCTCGCCCAGGACGAGGACGCCGTCCGCAAGGGCGGCCCCTTCCCGGAATATCCCGAACTCCACCAAAAATTCCACGTCGGCGGCGGTGAGAACCGGAGAAATTGCGCCTTCCTCCAGAAGGGCCGAAAGGGTGCCGGGCGTCACGGTTTCCGAAATCTTCTTCTCGTTAACGAGCTTTTGTATGAAGCGGTTGTAGTAGGTCTTCCGCTTCACCACCCCGGCCTTGTAGAGGTGGATGTAGCCATCCACCAGCATCTCGGTGGAGCCGGCCAGCCCCTCCTCGAAAAGGCCCGTGTCGCCGATCTTGTGGACGGTCTCCCCGAACTTGTCGAAAACCCGGGCGTCGCCAAGGACCTTTCTGTACTCCTCGTTTTTCTGGTGGCGGAGCAGAAGGCCGTAAACGAGGGCGTCGCCAAGGCTTCCGATGCCGATCTGGAGGGTGCCGCCGTCCTTGACCAGGGCCGAAACGTAGAGACCGATCATGAAATCGGGGGTGGTGACCGCCATCTTGGGCGCGCCGAAAAGCCGGAAATCGTAAGCCGGGTCGTCCAGGACCGCGTCGAACTCGGAAGGGTCCACCACCGCGTCGCCGTACATGAAGGGAAGCTGTGAGTTCACCTGGCCCAGGATGGCGGTGGGACGGCCCTGGCGGTCCGCCTCGCGCATGTGGGGCACAAGCTCCAGGGAGACCTCGGGGTTGCATGAGAGGCTGTACTTCTTGCTGCCGTCCACGACGCCTTCTCGGATGAGCTGGGCCGCCACGTTGATGCCGCGGTCCAGGATGTCGCGGGAGGCGTGGGTGTAGTTGGTGCTGATGTAGTTCTGCTGGGCGCGCGGCACGCCCACGAAGGAGCCGGGCTTGAAGTAGAACTCGATAAGCTCCACGTTCTCGGGCATGGCGTCGGCGCGCAGGGCCTTGGCGTACGTAAGGTCCGGGTAGCCGCCGAACATGCGCTCCACGAAGGGCTCCAGGAATCTTCGCTCCAGGTCGCTGGTCCAGGAAGGCTTTTCCAGGGAAAGCGCCGTGGCGATGGTCAGGTGAACGCTCTTGTCCTCCTTGGCCCGCTGAAAAAAGGCGTTCACGATGTGGTTGGGTTTTCCTAGCCCCAGGGGAAGGCCCAGGATCACCCGTTTGCCCACCCGCGCGATGATGTCCTCCACCATGCTTTCGGGGTTGCGGTAGACAGCCGGCCGCTCACTCATTCAATCTCTCCTTCGCTTTGGCTTTCCGTCAGGAAAATGACAGGCCCGCCCGTCAAGTCGCAAGGGACCTTGACGCGGCCTGGTATCGGGCTTGAGATGGTGCCGAAGGCTGAGAGCCCGGAATATCGGAATCCGGGCCAAGCCCTTGCGCGGCCATGAAAAATGATCCGGGCCGCCGGAGCATGTTGCGAATTTGTGAATTTTACACCATAGCCAGCGGGCAGGAAACAGAAAATTGCCGGAAAAGGGATGAAATGAGGAAAATTTCCCCGTCAGGTTCCCGAGTCCGGATGATGCTTGTCGTAGCGGTAACGGAAAGAATCCATGCTTATGCCCAGAAGCTTGGCGGCCTTGTGCTTGACGCCCCCCGAAAGGGCGAGGGCCTTGTCCAGGCAGGCCTTTTCCATCTCCCCGAGGAAGCCGTCCAGGTCCATCCCGGGAAAGGGGAGCTGTATGGCCCGCTCCCAGCTTTTCATGTCGAAGGAGAGCTTTGATTTGCGGTGGGTGGAAAGGGCCAGGCTCTCGGGAAGTATGATGTTGGTTGCGGAGAGGGCCACGCTTCGCTCGATCATGTTTTCAAGCTCCCGGACGTTTCCGGGAAAATCGTAGCGGTTCAGCAGATCGATGGCGTAGCTCGACAGCTTGGTGATTTTCTTGCCCATCTCCGTGGCGTACTTGTCCAGGAAATGCTGGGCGAGGAGCTTCAAGTCCTCGCGGCGCTCCCTAAGCGGCGGCACCCGAAGCTCGATGACGTTTAAGCGGTAGAAGAGGTCCTCGCGGAATCGCCCCTCGATCACCTCCTCCTCGAGGTTCTTGTTGGTGGCAGAGACGAGCCGGATGTCCACGGTCACGTCGTGGGTGCCGCCCACGGGCTTGAACGTGCGCTCCTGGATGACCCGAAGTAGCTTCACCTGGATGGAAAGGGAAAGCTCCCCCACCTCGTCCAGAAAAACGGTGCCGCCGTTTCCCACCTCGAAAAGCCCCTTCTTGTCCTGGTTCGCGCCCGTGAAGGAGCCCTTGACGTGCCCGAAAAGCTCGCTCTCCATGAGGGTTTCGGGTATGCCGCCGCAGTGGATGGCCACGAAGGGCATCCTGTGCCTGGGGCTTTGGTCGTGAATGGCGCGGGCGATCAGCTCCTTGCCGGTGCCGCTCTCGCCAGTGATCAGGATGTTGGTGCGGGTGGGCGCGGCCTGGCGCACCAGCTCGAAGACCTTCTGCATGGCCGGGCTCGTGCCCACGATGCGGCCGAAGTGCACGGTCTTGGCGACTTCCGTGTCCAGGGCCTTCTTGTCCTGCTCGATGGTCTTCCGCTCCAGGGCGTTCCTGACCGTGGCCCTAAGCTCGTCGTTGTCGAAGGGCTTGGGGATGTAGTCGAAGGCGCCCTCGTTCATGGCCTCCACGGCGTTTTCCGTGCTGGCGTACGCGGAAATCATGATGACCACGGGCGCCGGTGAGAGATTCTTGGCCTCCCTGAGCACGGAAATGCCC
>JAKAGN010000356.1 GCA_021815525.1 Deltaproteobacteria bacterium | reverse complement strand
CCTCCCCCTCCCCCCGCGAATCCTCTCTCATTGAACGCAACTTGGTATGATTCGGCCGCGCTTTCCCTGCTCACATAAACATGAAAGGGACAAAAGATGAAGATCACGATGCTCGGGCACGCCACCTTGCTCATCGAAATGGACGGCCAAAGGATACTCACCGATCCGTGGCTTACCGACCCGCTCTATTTCGGGCAGCTTTCGCATCCCGGCGGCTTCAAATCCTTTAGCGAGGCCCCGCCCGTGGACCTTCTCCTGGTTTCACACGGGCACGATGACCATTTCGATGCCGCGACCCTCAAGATGATCCCCCCCAAGACGCCGGTCTTCATCTTCAAGGGCTACGCCAAAAAGGCCCGGAGGTTGGGCTGCGAGAACGTGCATCCCATGACGCCGGGGGACAGCCGCGCCGCGGGGAGCGTCAAAATTTCGGCCATGACCGGCAAGCATCCGGGAGGCATCGCCACCTTCATGCTGGAGGGGCGGGAGGGCAAGGTCTACTTCGGCGGGGACTCGGTTTACACTCCTTTGCTTGAAGACGCCCTCCGGGGAACGGAGCCGGACGTCTGCCTGATGCCAATTTCCGGCGGCTCAGCGGGGCCCATGAAGTTCCACATGAACGCAAGGGAGGCGGCCGCGCTCGCCAAGGCGGCGGCCGCAAAGCTGGTCATCCCCATACACTACCATTTTGCGCTCAAGATTCCCTCGCTGAACCGCTTTCTTTTCCGGGTTGACTGCCTCCGGGAATTTCGGGACGCGATGACTGAAATCGCCCCCGGCGTGCCCGTAGCGGTTCTGGACTACAACGAGACGTGGGAGAAGTAGGGAGGGGGAAGGGAAATGGCCTCAGCGCGCGGCGAGGTAGCGCCGGATGAATCGCGCCACCTCCATCTTTCCCTCGATGACGCCCATGTGCCCCTCGCACAGGATGTCCGCGGAAAGCTTGAGGAGGGCCTCCAGGGACTCCCGGTAGGCGTCGGGGTCGGAACGGAAGGCGGCCACCAGCGGGCCGTGGACGTCCTGGCCGAAGAGTATCTTCTTTCCGGAAAGGCTTGTCACGTACACCACCGAGCCCGGGGTGTGGCCGGGGCTCCAGAGAGCCTGTATCCTCAAGGAGCCCACCGAGAAGATGTCCTGGCGGCCCTCGATCCTATGATGAACGGTGACGGGCGGCATGACGGCGCCATACCAGGACGCGGCCGTGACCGCCGAATCGCCGGACTCCAGGAACCCGGCATCCTTTTCGTGGGCCACCACGGGCACGCCGAAATCGCGGCTCAAAAGGGGCGCGCCGGCCGCGTGGTCGTAGTGGCAGTGGGTCAGGAAGAGGAAGGAGAGGTGCGCGCCGGCCGGAAGCGCGTCCGTGATGTTTTCGCACAGCCTCTGGTGGGCCAGGCCGGTTCCGGCGTCGATCAGGGCCGCGCGGTTTCCCGAGCACAGCAGATAGGCCGCCGCGTCCTCCTCGCAGGTCTCACCGGGCCCCGCCACCACCCAAAGGCCGTCCAAAATCTTCATGCGAAGGGCTCCGTTTCGATTGAGCGGAACAGAGCACCATCTAATCCGAATCCCACCCCGAAGGCAAACGAAACCTTGCGGCCGCACCCGCGGGAAACACTTGCGCGGCCGGCGTCGCAGCCTGTTTGCTATATGGCCCATCGCTTATCGTGGAGTATAATAGAACAAAAAGGCAAGCTTAGCTGGTTGGAAACACGCGCGCATTAAGATTGCCGAGACGCTGAACGAACCCGAAAGAATTCGGATAATATAGTAGAATAAGTAACAAAATTATTAAGTTACATGATCTCGTTGGTGCGGCGAATATTAGCATCACGCGCGCGCTCCGGAAGCCGCAGGCAAGCCCGAAGGCATGGAATATCGCGTATCCGGTCGATATTTTTCAAAAACCATCCAGAAAGCTGAAATCGCTCGATTTCCGCTCCTCCCCAACACCCCCCCAATCTTTTCCGCGGATCATCCCCTCGCCGCCACCAGCCGGTTCCTGCCGCTCCTCTTGGCCTCGTAGAGAGCCTCGTCGGCCGCGTTGCACAGAAGCTTGGAGTCTCCGAAGCACGGGAAGGCAGCTATCCCGCAGCTCACCGTCACGGAAAACTCCCGCCCGCCGGCCTCGTGCCTTATTTCGGAAAATCCCCCCCTTATGCCGTCGAACCTTTTTTCGGCCGCGTCAAGGTCCGAGTCCAAAAGCACGACGGCGAACTCCTCGCCGCCGTAGCGGCCGATGACGTCGGTTTTTCTCAGGCGCTGCTGCAGAAAGCGGGACAGGCTCAGTATCACCCTGTCGCCCACCAGGTGCCCGTAGGTGTCGTTGACGGCCTTGAACTTGTCGATGTCTATCATTGCGAAGACAAGCGAGCCGTTGCCGCGCCTCGCCCGCTCCACGGCCATTTCGCAGGCCTCCTTCGTCTTGGTGTGGTTCAAAAGACCCGTCAGGGCGTCGCGGTCCATGAAGGAACGGATTATGCGCATCCGCTCGGCCCTGATGCCCACCGATGAAATCAGGTGCGTTTGCTCGATGGGCTTGGTGAGGAAGTCGTCGCCGCCCATGCGCATGGCGGCAAGCTGCTTCGTTATGTCGGTCTCGGAGGAGAGGAAGACGATGGGGATGCTAAGATATGCCTCCATCTGGCGGACCGCCTTTGCGAGCTCGATGCCGTCGCAGCCCGGCATGTACATGTCCATCAGGATGAGATCGGGATTGAACTCCACAAGAGGCCCCATCACCGTAAGCGGATCCGTCACGGAGCGTGTTTCCATGCCGGCGCGCCTCAGTATGACCGAGAAGAACTCGGCCAGGCCCGGATCGTCTTCCACGATGAGGATGCGGTAGGGATCGCTTGACTCGGCGCCCTTCGTGAGGGCTTCAAGCTTGTCGATGAGCCCGTGGACGTCAACGGGCTTGGTGAAGTAGGCGTCGCCCCCGGCCCTCACCGTTTCTATGCGGAACGTAAGGTCCGAACGGTTGGCGGTGAAGATCACGGGTGCCTGGCCGTGCAACTTCTTGAATTCCACTGCGGCCCTTATTCCGGCCCTCTCGTCCTGGGGAAACTCGGCGCCCATGACCACGGCGCAAGGCGCTTCCAGTCTGGAGGCCGCAAGGAGGCCCTCGGGGCTTGCGAAGGTTTTGACCGAAAAGCCGAAGCGCCTCATCTGTTCCGAAGTCGATTTGAGGACAAGGGGGTCGCTTTCGGCCATGTACACCAGCTTGGCATCGATCTTTTCGGGCGGGGCGACAGGGGCGGGGGCCGGTTCGGGCGGGAGACGGGGCGGAGATTCCTGGTCTTCCCAAAAGCTTCCGGAATGATTCTTGAGCTTTTCGATGAAGGGAAAAAGGCCCTTCAATAAATCGGCGGTCACGGGAAGGCCTTCGGCCATGACCTTTTTCAGGTGGCCTTCGAGCCCCCTGGCGGCCCTTCCCAAGTCCACGAAACCGAAGGAGGCGGCGGAGCCCGCAAGGGTGTGCGCCATTCTCCCGAGAATCCGTATTTCCTCACCCTGCTCCCCGCCTGGAAGGGCGAGGGCGGCCTCTTCAATCGCCTTCAGCTTGTCCGGAATTTGAGCGGAAAATTTTTCTACGAGGGCCCTCATGGCGTCATCGGCTGTTCTTTGGCTCATCCTCGGCCCCCTCACCTGATGGAGTGTCGGAAAGCGCGATACGCGTCACCCAAGCTTCAAGGCGGATTTTTAGGGGCTGTTTCCGAAAAAACTTGTGGCGCCGAGCTTGCGGATTCGCCGGGACTCCAAGGCGAGCGCAACGCAGGAGGCTCGGATGAAGACGCAAGC
>JAKAGN010000355.1 GCA_021815525.1 Deltaproteobacteria bacterium | reverse complement strand
CCGATCTCGCCCGGCAAACCCGTTCCCGCCGAGACCGACTCCTTCGCCCTCCTGATGGCCCTCTTCCTGTGCCTCGAAAGCGCCCAGGACGCCGCGGTCAAGGGCTCGCCCCTGTCCCTGTCCCTTGACGCCGAAGACACGGAGGCCGTCATCGCCTTCTCCGGCTCCTTCCGCGAGCAGCCCGCGCCCGGGCCGGAAAAGCGTGCGGCCCTCAATCCCTGGCTCGCCCGCGCGGGTGCGTCCCTCGCCGCGCCCGGAAAAACCCGGCCCCTGGAAATCCGCCTGGGCTCGATCTGATCCCGGGTTGCGTTCAAAAAAAGATGTAATTTCTTGAGGTTGAAAGCGTTCATAATTTGAACGTTCAAAAATTGAACGTTCAAATTATGAACGCTGCTATTTTAACTACTTGTAATTACACTTAGTTTTTTGCAACTCAAGAAGCTCCCGCCCGCGGCCGCAAAGCCCTCGTTTCCCGAGCCCCCGGGCGTCGGGCGGAAAGATGCGAAGCCCTGGAAAACCTACGGGGCGCGTTGCTGCGCAACGCGCCCCGTGTATAACGGGGGTCCGGGGGAGGTTTGCGCCCCCGGCCGCCGGAGGCGCTTTTGCTTTTCTTTTGGGAAAGGGAGGGGGGTGCGGGTGGAGGGGAAACCTTTTCTGCGAAAAGGTTTCCCCTCCACCCGCGAATCCTTCACGTTGAACGCGACCTGGTATTACTCGCCTTCCACGAAGATGCCCGGGGCCAGGAATGCCGAAATGTCCTCGGTGGCCTTTTCCACGTCCACGGCCTTTCCGTTTTTCCGGGGCCGGCCGAAGTAGTAGTAGGCCGCGCGCAGAAGGGCTCCGGCGAAGAGGTTGCTGGCGAGCTCCAGGTCTAGATCCGGCTTGACGTGGCCGTTCCGGAGGCCCAGCTCGAAATCCTTCAGCGAGACGTTCAGTATCCGGCTCTCGAAGCGGCGTATGACGTTCTCCAGGTTTCCCGGAAGCCCCACCCCCATCCTGAGGAGTATGTTGCAAAGGTCCGGGTCCTCGGCGAAAAATTTCAGGTTCTGTCGGATCCTGTGCTTTAAGTAGTCCCGGGCCGTAATGGCGGCGAGGTCCCCGTCCCAGCCGTCCATCATTTTTTCCCACTTGGCGTAGTAGTCTTCGCAAAGCGTTATGAAAATGTCGTCCTTGTTCTTGAAATACTGGTAAACCGTGCCCCTGGCGATGCCGGCCTCGGCTATGATGTCGGAAATCTGGGTTGAAAAGTAGCCGTTACTGGAAAAAAGGCGCTTGGCGCTCTCCAGGATTGCGGCTTTTCGATCCTCGGGTTTCATGGCACCCCCTTGCGGCGGACAATTTTTTGTTGACAAGCGCCCGGGTGGAAATTAAAAGAAACTGACATGTCAGTCTAGAAACTTTCGCACAGCAAAAAGCCCATGTCAAGGGACAAACCCAAAACGAAAATCCGAACAAGGAAAGCCGCCATGCACCGTTGCCGCACCCTCATCGCCTCCGCCCTGCTCCTTTTGACGCTTGTTTTCGCTGCGCCCGCCGCCCCGGCCCGGGACATGGGCGCGGCCACGCTTCCGGATGCCTTGAAGGCTGGGGCGAACACCCTGGTGCTTAACGGCGCGGCCTTCCGCAAGAAGTACTTCATAAAGATATACGCCTGCGGGCTCTACCTTCTGAAAAAGGACTCGAACCCGGACCGCATCATAGCGGCCGACGAGCCCATGGCCGTGCGGATGCACTTCGTCTACCACCGGGTGGACAAGAAGGACATGGCCGAGATGCTGCTGACGGGCTTCGAACGCTCCACCCGCGGGAACACCGCCCCCATCAAGGAGAACATCGACCACCTGCTGTCCCTCCTGCCGGCGGTGCTGAAGAAGAACGACATCGTGGACCTCTTCTATTACCCGGGCCGCGGGATGGTGTGCAACATCAACGGGAAGTACGCCGGCGAGTCCCCCGGCCTCGTTTTCAAACGCGCGGTTTTCGGCATCTGGCTTTGCGACCGGCCCGTGAGCGAGGAGCTCAAGAAGGGCCTTCTGGGCCTTTGATCTGGTCCTGCCGGGGCGGTACCTTTCCGGCCCGCCCCTTCTCATAACACCAAAACAGAAGGAGACGGTCATGATCAACGTTCCCACCGACATCGGCATCCGCGAGCTTTTAACCGACTTCGCCCCCAAGATGGCCCAGGGAGTCATCGCCCTTTCCGGCCGGGCCGAGGAGCTTAACGGCACACGCTTCACCCTGGTCCTGGACATTTCCGGCGACAAGGTTTCCTACGACGTGAAAAACGGCGCCGAGTTCAACGTGGCCGAGGGCGACCTCGACAACCCCATGGTGCGCATCAGGGTGAGCAAGGAAGACCTCCAGAAGATGATCGAGACCCAGAACCTCGACATGCTCTTAGGGATACAGAACGACCTTTCCCGCCAGAAGTACGACGTCCTAAACCGCCTCCGCGGGACCATGACCGCGGTCCTTGCAAACGACGACGGTTCCACCTATACCATAGGGGCCACCTTCAACGGCGCCGAGGCCCCCAAGTGCAGCTTCCGCATGAAGACCACCGACTCTGCGGCCCTTATCCGCAAGGAGGTCAACCCCGTGAACCTTTTCATGTCGGGCTTGATGAAGATCGAGGGCGACATGGCGTTTGCCATGAGCACCCAGCCCTTATTCACCTAGACGCCCGTCTAAAAACGCGATCTGCGGCGTTGCGCGTCGCCTCGCGGCTCGGTCACGTATGAACTATACGCTCCCTTCGCCGCTCGCTAGCGCGCCTTGCATTTCATCGTTTTTATCCGGGCTTTGATCCCGCATTTCAAAGGGGCTCTTTGAAGAAGCTGCGGAAGGCCGGGAGGACTCCCTCTCCCGGTCTTCCGGGCTTTGGTCAACCTTAGCGCTGAAAGGATGTCCGTCGTGATGCCGGAGCTTCCCTGGTTCCCGGAGTACGAGGTTTTCGGAATTCCGAAAAGCCTCGAGCCCTACCCCGAAAAACCCGTCCACGAAATGCTTTACGAGGCGGCCAGCCAGTTTCCCACCACGGGTTTCATCCAGGGAAACCGCATGGTTACCTACTCCGAGATCCGCGACCAGGTGGACCGCTTCGCAACTGCCCTGGCTCGCCTTGGGCTTACAAAGGGCGACCGCGTGGCCACGGTGCTCCCCACCAGCATCTCCTTCGTGGTGGCGGACTACGCCGTGTCCCGGGCCGGCTGCGTGCACATCCCGGCGAGCCAGCTGGAGCCCGCCGCGGCCCTCGAGCACAAGTTCGTGACGGGCGGCCCCCGGGCCGTCATCTGCCTGGACGCCTTCATGGACGCGGCTGTCACGGCCGCCCGGCGGGCCAAGGTGGAGCACGTCATCGTGGCGCGCCTTTCCGACTACTCGGACGTGACGCCTCCCCCCCGGCCCGCCCTTTCGGAGGCCAACATGCGCTGGATGGCGGAGCTGATCGAAAGCACCCCGCCGGCGCCGCCGTCCCTTTCCTTCGACGCGGGAAAGGACCTCGAGACGCTCCTCTTCACGGGCGGCACCACCGGCCTTCCCAAGGGCTGCATGCTGACCCACAAGGGCACCTACGCCAACGCACTCCAGAACTTCGCCTTCATGGGGGGTGGCGGAAAGCTCCTCACAGGCGCGGTGTCGGTGCTTTTGGGCGTCCCCTTCTTCCATTCCTACGGGCACGTCGTCATGCACACCATGACCATGATGGGCATGACCCAGATACTCATCCCCGACTCCCGCGACACCGATTTGATGGTGGAGATGATCAGGCTCCACAAGCCCGCCATCCAGATCGGGGTCCCCACC
>JAKAGN010000354.1 GCA_021815525.1 Deltaproteobacteria bacterium | reverse complement strand
ACCAAAATCCGGGGCTGGGTGGAGACCCTTGACGTCTCCGTCACCGGCCAGTCGGTGCGCAAGGGCGAGCGGCTTCTGTCCCTCTACTCGCCGGAGCTGGTGGCGAGCCAGGAGGAGTTTTTAAAGGCCCGGGACGCGGCCGCGGCCTTGCGCTCCTCGCCCGACCCCGAGACCCGGCGGCTGGGCGAGGGCATCATGGAGGCGGCGCGCAGGCGGCTTGCCCTCTTCGACGTGCCCGCATCCTTCATCCGCTCGCTGGAATCCTCCGGCCGCGCGCGGCGGACCGTGGAGTTTACGGCCCCGGTCTCCGGCGTGGTGCTGGAGAAGGGGGTCACGGCCGGGCAGCTGGTGGAGCCCGGGACCGTGCTCTTTTCCGTGGCGGACCTAAAGCGGGTGTGGGTGGAGGCGGACTTCTACGAGGACGAGGCGAGGCTTCTTAAGGAGGGCATGGAGGCCCGGGTCACCTCCCCCTACGATCCGGCCCTTTCGCTTCCCGGGAAGATCATCTTCCTTGTCCCCTTTCTCAAGGCCGATTCGCGGACCCTCACAGCCCGTTTCTCCTTCGCCAACCCCGGGCTCGCCCTGAAGCCCGGCATGTACGTCAACGTTTACCTGGCCGTAGGCCTCGGGCGGAGCGTGGTGGTGCCGGATACCGCCCTGATCCGCACCGGGACCCGCACCGTGGCCTTCGTGGAAAAGGACAAGGGCCTCTTCGAGCCCAGGGAGGTCTCGGCCGGCGTGGAGAGCGATGGCCTGGTGCAGGTGCTTTCCGGGATCGCGGCCGGCGAGCGGGTGGCGGTTTCCGCCAACTTCCTCCTGGACTCGGAAAGCCGGCTCTCCGCCGTCATCGGGGCCGCTTCGGGCTCTTCCTCGGGGGGCGGGAAATGATCCGGCGCATCATCGCCTTTTCCGCCCGCAACCGGGCCCTGGTGCTTGTTCTCGTCCTGGTCGCGGGGGCGGTGGCGGCCCACGTCCTCGATAACATCCGCTTGGACGCCCTGCCGGACCTCTCCGACACCCAGGTCATCGTCTACTCCCGCTGGGACCGCTCCCCGGACATAATCGAGGACCAGGTGACCTACCCCCTGGTGACGGGGCTTCTGGGCGCCCCCAAGGTCAAGGCCATACGGGGGCTTTCGGATTTCGGCTACTCCTACGTGTACGTCATCTTCGAGGACGGCACCGACATCTACTGGGCAAGGAGCCGGGTCCTGGAGTACCTTTCCAAGATCACCCCCAGCCTTCCCCAGGGGGTCAGGACCGAGCTGGGCCCCGACGCCTCGGGCGTGGGCTGGGTCTTTCAGTACGCCCTCAAGGATGATTCCGGAACCCATTCCCCGGAGGAGCTGCGCACCTTCCAGGACTGGACGCTGCGTTACGCGCTCCAGTCGGTCCCGGGGGTTTCGGAGGTGGCCGGAATCGGCGGCTTTAAGCTCCAGTACCAGGTGGTGGCGGACCCCAACAAGATGGCGGCCCGGGGCGTGTCCCTGACGGATGTGACCGCGGCCCTCCGCGCCTCCAACAGCGAGGTGGGGGGGCGCATCCTGGAGTTTTCCGGGGCCGAGTACATGGTGCGCGGCAGGGGCTACGTAAAAAGCCGGGCGGACCTCGAAAAGACGGTGGTGAAGACCCCGGAGAACGGGGTGCCCGTGACGGTGGCCGACGTGGGCCGGGTGGAGATGGGCCCCGACATGCGGCGGGGAATCTCGGATCTTGATGGAACAGGCGACGCGGTCGGCGGCATCGTGGTGATGCGCCAGGGGGAAAACGCCTTGAACGTCATCCGCAGGGTCAAGGCGCGCCTGGCGGAGATGGCCCCGAGCCTTCCCGCGGGAGTGCGGGTGGTCACCACCTACGACCGCTCGGACCTGATCCTTCGCGCCCTGCACACCTTGAAGCACGAGCTAATGGTGGAGATGCTCATCGTCTCGGCGGTGATACTCCTTTTCCTGTGGCATGTTCCCTCGGCCATAGTGCCCATCGTCACCATACCGGTTTCCGTGCTTCTTTCCTTCATCCCCCTCTACCTCATGGGGGTCACCGTCAACATCATGTCCCTGGCGGGCATCGCCATTTCCATCGGGGTCCTGGTGGACGGCGCCATCGTGGAGGTGGAGAACGCCTACAACAAGCTTTACCTGTGGAAGGCCGGGGGGCGCGTGGGGGACTTCCACGCCGTGCGCCTTGCGGCGCTCCAGGAGATAGGGCCCTCGGTCTTCTTCTCGCTCCTGGTGATCGCCGTGGCCTTCCTGCCCGTCTTCTCCCTGGTGGACCAGGAGGGCCGCCTGTTCAAGCCCCTGGCCTACTCCAAGAACCTCGCCATGCTTTTGGCCGCGGTGCTGGCGGTCACGCTGGACCCGGCGCTTCGGATGCTCTTCACCCGCATGGACCCCTTCACCTTCAGGCCGCGCTTCCTTGCAAGGGCCGCCTCGGCGCTTTTCGTGGGCACCTACTACTCGGAGGAGCGCCACCCCATAAGCCGCGTGGTGCACCGCGTCTACGAGCCGGCGTGCCGCTTCGTGCTGCGCTTTCCCGGCCTTGTCGCGGCCGCGTCGGTCCTCATCGTCGCGCTTTCCGCGCCGGTCTACTTCAAGCTGGGCTCGGAGTTCATGCCCCCCCTGAGGGAGGGGACGCTCCTTTTCATGCCCACCACCCTTCCGGGGCTCTCGGTGGCAGAGGCCCGGCGCATCCTGGAAACCCAGGACCGGATACTGGCCACGATCCCGGAGGTGGAGCGGGTCTTCGGCAAGGCCGGCCGGGCCGACACCTCCACCGACCCCGCGCCCCTTTCCATGATGGAGACCACCATAATACTCAAGCCCGAAGACCAGTGGCGGCCCAGGAAGACCTGGTACTCGGGCTGGGCCCCCGGCTGGATCTCATGGATTTTCCGCCCCTTCTGGCCCGACCGCATAAGCTACGAGGAGCTTATAGCGGACATGGACGCAAAGCTCGCCATACCCGGGGTCTCCAGCAGGGGCGCGGTCACCATGCCCATCAAGGCCAGGATCGACATGCTCACCACCGGCATAAGAAGCCCGGTGGGCATCAAGATTTTCGGCGCAAGCCTTGCGGAGATCGAACGCATTGGCGGGGAGCTTGAAAAGGTGATCGGAAGGATTCCCGGCGTCGACTCCGTGTTCGCCGAGAAAACCGCCAGCGGCTTTTTCGTGGACATCCTCCCGCGCCGGGACGAGATCGCCCGCTACGGCCTCACCGTGGGGGCCGTGAACGAGGTGATCTCCGCGGCCGTGGGGGGCGAGGAGCTAAGCGTAACCGTGGAGGGCCGCGAGCGCTTCTCGGTGAACCTGCGCTACCCACGCGAGCTTCGGGACGACATCTCCCGCCTCTCGCGGGTGCTGGTGCCCGCGCCCACCGGAGCCCAGGTTCCCCTGGGGCAGCTTGCCGACATAAGGCTCGCCAAGGGCCCCTCCATGCTACGGGACGAGAACGGCTTCCTCTCCGGCTACGTCTACGTTTACGTGAGCGGCCGGGACCTCGGGGGCTTCGTTACGGAGGCGCAGCGCAGGGTGGCGGCCGGCGTGCGCCTTCCCACGGGCTACACGCTTTCCTGGAGCGGCCAGTACGAGAACATGGTGCGGGTGCGGGAGCGCATGAAGGTGATCGTGCCCATCACCCTGGCCCTCATCTTCTTCCTCCTCTACGCCAACACCAAAAGCGTGGTGAAGGCGGGGATCGTGATGCTGGCCGTGCCCTTCTCCGCGGTGGGGGCCGTGTGGCTCTTCCATTTCCTGCACTACAACGTGTCCATCGCGGCCTGGGTGGGCCTGATCGCCCTTTTGGGCCTGGACGACGA
>JAKAGN010000012.1 GCA_021815525.1 Deltaproteobacteria bacterium | reverse complement strand
CCCTGAAGCACTTCGGCACGGCCGGCATCGCCCGATTCAACGAGTGGGACCTTTTCCTGGGCCGCCAGGCCGGGGGAATCGGCGCGGTCTCGGGGGCGGCGCTCCTCTTGGGTGGGGTCTATCTGATGCTGCGGGGCATCATCCGCTGGGAGATCAGCCTCTCCTTTCTCCTTGGGGTTGCGGTAACGGCCAGGGTTTTCTACCTTTTCGGAAACCCCGCCTTGAACGCCGGCCCGGTCTTTCACATCCTTACGGGTTACACGATGATGGGCGCGTTTTTTCTGGCCGCCGAGGAGAGCGGCTCGCCGGTGAACTTCCTGCCCATGCTCCTTTTCGGCTTCTTCGCGGGATTTCTGACGGTCCTCATCCGCTCCATCGGCTTCCACGACGACGGGGTGGTCTACGCCATCCTCCTCATGAACGTGGTGCAGCCCCTTTTGGACAAGATCCGGCCGGGCGCCCTGGGAAGGATCGGCGACCATGCGTGAGCTATACAGGATGGTGATCGTGATGACGCTCCTGTCGGCCCTCTCCGGGGGTCTCCTGGCCGGGGTGCGCATGGCCACCTCCGCCCGCATAGAGGAGCAGAAGCTGGAGTTCGTGAAGGGCCCGGCCATAAAACGGCTGCTCGCGGGCGCACAGAAAGACCCCATCGCTGCCCGCTTCGCGGTCAAGGACGGCGGCGCGGAAACCCTGGTGTTTCCGGGCTTAAAGGGTTCCAAGCCCTTCGCAGTGGCCCTGGAAAGCTTCGGGAAGGGCTACGGCAAGACCCCCTTGGGCGTGATGGTGGCCATAAACACGGATAGCGACGCCATAGCCGGGATCGCCGTAACCACGCATTCCGAGACTCCCGGCCTGGGGGCGCGGGCCCAGTCGGACCCCTCCTTCGCCAAGGGCTTCGCCGGGCTTTCGGCCAAGGAGCCCGTTCACGTGAAGGCCGACGGCGGCAAGGTGGACGCGCTCTCGGGGGCCAGCATAACGAGCCGCGGCGTGTGCGCGGCCGTGACCCGCGCCTGCGAGTTCTACGAGAAGCACAGGGACGAGATCGTGAAGAAGGCCGCGGCGGCCGCATCTTCCGGGAAGCCATAGGAGAATCTGTATGGCAAGGACACTCATGCAGGAGTTCACCAAGGGCCTCTGGAAGGAGGTTCCCCCCTTCCGGCTGGTGCTGGGTATCTGCGCGGCCTTAGGCGTCTCCACCACCGTGGCCGACGGCGTGGGCATGGGAATCGCCACAACCTTCGTCCTGGTGTGCGGAAACGTCCTGGTGTCGCTTTTACGGAAGATAATTCCCGCGGACATTCGCATCGCCTGCTTCATCGTCATCATCGCAACCTTCGTCACCATCGTTGAGCTTGTGATGCAGGCCTACGCCTACCCCCTTTTCCTGAGCCTAGGGGTCTTCATTCCCTTGATAGTGGTGAACTGCATCCTTTTAGGCCGGGCCGAGGCCTTCGCCTACAAGCGGGGCGTCGTGGCCTCGTTTCTGGACGGCATGGGCATAGGCATAGGCTACACCCTGGCCCTGGCCGCCCTTTCCGCCATCCGGGAGATCATAGGTTCCGGCATGTTCTCCGTGCCCTTCGGCCCCAAGCTGGTGGTTTTCGACACGTCCTGGTACCAGCCCATGCATTTTCTCCTGACAGCGCCCGGGGCCTTCCTGTGCCTTGGGCTCATGCTGGCCGTCATGAACCTGGCCCCCAGCAAGTGAGGCGGCTTCAATGATGGATTACATGGTTTTTGTAGTAAGCTGCGTCCTTGTGAACAACATCCTCCTGGCCCAGTTCCTGGGAAACTGCCCCTTCCTGGGCACCTCCAAGAGGATGGAGACCGCCGTGGGCATGTCCATAGCCGTGGTCTTCGTGCTGGTGCTGGCGGGCGGGGTCACCTGGCTCACCCTGCGCTACGTCTTGACGCCCTTGAAGATCGAGTACCTGCGGACCATCGCCTTCATCCTCGTCATCGCGGCCTTGGTCCAGTTCGTGGAGATGTTCCTTAAGAGAAACATCCCGGCCCTCTACGCGGGGCTTGGCATCTATCTTCCCCTCATAACCACCAACTGCGCGGTCTTGGGGGTGTGCATAATAAACATCGACGAGAACTACGGCTTCGTGAAAAGCCTGGTGTCGAGCTTCGCCTACGCCGCGGGCTTCGGGCTGGCGCTCATCCTTTTCGCGGGGCTTCGGGAGCGCATACTCCTGGCGAGGGTCCCCAAGCCCCTCCAGGACGTCTCCATAGGCCTCATCACGGCGGGCCTCATAGCCCTGTCCTTCGGCGCCTTCAAAGGCATGGCGTAAAGCCTGCCCAAAAACGCGAATTGCTGTGTCGCGCTTCAAAGCAAACTGCGGTCACGTACGAAAAGTACGTGACCTTGTTCGCTTATCGCGCTCCTTGCACTTCATCGTTTTTGGACAGGCTTTGAATAGAGCCTTTTTCGACGGGAGAGCAACTCAAGACCAAGGCGGCACCGGCTGCTTGCATTACGAAAACTTAAAGGAGGAAGCGTAAACCGATGTACAAGATTCTTTCCAAACGCGAGTTGGCCCAGGGGACAGTGGTGGAGAACGTCATCTCCGCGCCCAGGATCGCCAAGAAAGCCAAGCCCGGACAGTTCGTGATCCTAAGGGTCAACGAGACCGGGGAGCGCATCCCCCTCACCATGGCGGACACCGACCCCGACAAGGGCACCATCACCCTCATCTACCAGGTGGTGGGAAAGACCACCGCCCTCATGAAGAGCCTCGGCGTGGGCGACGGCTACCAGGACATCGCCGGGCCCCTCGGGAAACCCACCCACATCGAGAAGGTGGGCACGGTGGTCTGCATCGGCGGCGGAACCGGCATCGCCGTGCTCCACCCCATAACCCGCGCGCTTAAAGAGGCCGGCAACAAGGTCTACGCCCTGTGCGGCGCCCGCACCAAGGACCTTCTGATCATGGAGGACGCCATGGCGGCCGCCTCCACCGAGTGCACCCTGTGCACCGACGACGGCAGCTGCGGCTACCACGGCTTCGGCACGGACCTTTTGAAGCAGATCCTGGACCGCGAGAAGGTGGACCTCGTGGTGGGCATAGGCCCCGTGCCCATGATGAAGTTCGTGTGCGCCGTCACCAAGCCCTACAACGTGAAGACCCTGGTGAGCTTGAACGCCATCATGGTGGACGGAACCGGCATGTGCGGCTGCTGCCGGGCCACCGTGGGCGGCAAGACCCAGTTCGCCTGCGTGGACGGCCCCGAGTTCGACGGCCACCAGGTGGACTTCGACGAGCTGGCCAAGCGCCTGCGCGGATACTCCGACATGGAGCGCCAGTCCATGGAGCTGTTTGAACACAAATGTTCTTGTAAGTGAGGCGAACGGAAAGCGCGATCCGCGGCGTTACGCTTCAAAATCCATTCGGTCACGTACAAAAGAGTACGCTCCCTCATGGATTTTTCGCGCGCCTTGCGGCTCATCGCTTTCCGCTCGCCTCACGGGCGCTTTTAACGGACCATCGGAACAGGGTCCGGATTTTTGAAACGAATCGCTCCGTGAAATTCGCGGCGCGCGAAAAAAAGAGGAGAGTCAATCATGGCTGAGGTCAAGGAAAAGGTTCCACGGCAGAAGATGCCCGAGCAGGATCCCGGCGTAAGAAAGCGCAACTTCAAGGAAGTGCCCCTGGGCTACCCGGCGGAAACCGCCATCCTGGAAGCGGGCCGCTGCCTCCAGTGCAAGACCCCCGGCTGCTCCAAGGGCTGCCCGGTGGGCATCGACATCCCCGGCTTCATCAAGGAGATCGCCTCCAAAAATTTCGAGGCGGGCATTGCAAAGCTCAAGGAGCAGAACGCCCTTCCCGCCGTGTGCGGCCGCGTCTGCCCCCAGGAGAGCCAGTGCGAGGGCGGCTGCATCCTGGGCAAAAAGGGCGAGTCCGTGGCCATCGGCCGCCTGGAGCGCTTCCTGGCCGACTGGGAGCGCAACGAGGGCAAGGTGAAGCTCCCCAACATCCCCGCCCCCACAGGTAAAAGGGTGGCGGTGGTGGGCTCCGGCCCCTCCGGCCTCACCGTCGCGGGCGATCTGTGCCTCAAGGGCCACGACGTCACGGTCTTCGAGGCCTTCCACAAGCCGGGCGGCGTGCTCCTCTACGGCATCCCCGAGTTCCGGCTCCCCAAGGACATCCTCTTCGCCGAGATCAACTACCTGGAGCGCCTGGGCGTGAAGTTCGAGGTGAACTCGGTGGTGGGAAAGGTGGTCTCCCTCGAGGAACTCTTCGCCGAGGGCTATCAAGCCATCTACGTGGCCGTGGGCGCGGGCCTTCCCTACTTCCTGGGCGTGCCGGGCGAGAACCTCATAGGCGTCTACTCCGCCAACGAGTACCTCACCCGCTCCAACCTCATGAAGGCCTACCTCTTCCCCGAGTACGACACCCCGCTTGTTCGCGGCAAGAACGTGATCGTTGTGGGCGCCGGGAACGTGGCCATGGACTCCGCCCGCACCGCCATGCGCATGGGCGCGGATACCGTCAAGATCGTCTACCGCAGAAGCCGCGAGGAGATGCCCGCCCGCGCCGAGGAGATCCACCACGCCGAGGAGGAGGGCATCGAGCTTTTCCTCTTGACCAACCCGGTACGCTTCATGGGCGACGCCGATGGCCGCTTGACCACCGTCGAGTGCCAGAAGATGGAGCTTGGCGAGCCCGACGCCTCCGGCCGCCGCCGCCCCGTGCCCATCGAGGGCGCTTTCTTCACCATGCCCACCGATCTCGCCGTGATCTCGGTGGGCGCGGGCGCGAACCCGCTTCTCACCTCCACCACCCCGGCGCTTTCCTTGAACAAGCGCGGCTACATCGTGGCCCAGGCGGAAACCGGCAAGACCACCATGAAGGGCGTGTGGGCCGGCGGCGACATCGTTACCGGCATGGCCACGGTTATCCAGGCAATGGGGGCGGGCAAGCAGGCCGCGGCTTCCATGCACGCATACCTCACCATGGGCTGGTGAGACAGGGCGTCCACAAGCGCGATCCGCGGCGTTGCGCATCGCCTCGCGGCTCGGTCACGTACGGAAAGTACGCTCCCATCGCCGCTCGCTCGCGCGCCTTGCGGCTCATCGCTTGTGAACGCCCTGTCCGGGGGGTTCTACGGACGCTGAAAGCCAGTATGCCGTGTCACGCATCGCGGCGCGGGTCGGTCACGTATGAACAATACGCTCCCTCCCGCGCCGTTCGCGTTCCTTGCCTGCGGCCTTTGATCGCGGCCTTGAGGATAACGCCCCTGATTTTTGGGGAAAATTGTAGGTCGGGTGGTTCCGTCCTCCGACGCTGAAAGCGTAGGAGGGCGGGTTCACCCGACGCTTGGGCTTGATCCGCTTTCTCCATAAAAAATCCATAAGGAACAACCGGCATGTTGGCCAAGCGCATCATCGTTTGCCTGGACGTACGGGACGGCAAGACCACCAAGGGCATAAAGTTCGCGGGGAACGTGGACATAGGCGACCCTGTGGTGATGGCGCGCAGGTACTACGAGGAAGGGGCCGACGAGATCGTGTTCTACGACATCACCGCGTCCCACGAGAAGCGCGGCATCATGCTGGACGTTGTGAGACGTGTGGCCGAGACCATCTTCATCCCCTTTTCGGTGGGCGGCGGCATAGCGAGCGTCTCCGACATGCGGGACGTGCTCCTGGCGGGCGCTGAGAAGGTTTCCGTGAACTCGGCGGCGGTGAAAAATCCGTCCATCATCGCGGAGGGCGCTCGGGCCTTCGGCAACCAGTGCGTGGTGCTGGGCATGGACGTGAAAAAGGTGGAGAAAAGCGAAAAGATTCCGTCCGGTTACGAGATCGTGATAGCTGGCGGAAGAATTGCGATGGGCATAGACGCCTTAAAGTGGGCCAAGGAGGCCGAACGCCTGGGCGCGGGGGAGATATGCTTGAACTCCATCGACGCCGACGGCACCCAGGAGGGCTACGAGCTTACCCTCACCCGGCTCATATCCGAAAACGTTTCGATCCCGGTCATAGCCTCCGGGGGCGGCGGAAGGCCCGAGCACCTGGGAGACGTCCTCACCGAAGGCCGGGCCGACGCGGCCTTGGTGGCATCCATCGTCCACTACGGCCTCTACAGCATCGACGATCTCAAAGCCCACCTGGCCTCCCGCAACATCCCCACCCGCCGGGTCCTGCGCTGAGCGCTCACGGCATTGCCTTTTACGGGCGGATCAGCCGATAAAAACCTCCTCCCCCGTCCTTTCGGTGTGGTATCCGCCCAGTTCTCGCACCCGGGCCTGAAACTCGGGGTCCCGGATAATGGAAAGCATGGCGGCGATTTTTTCCGTCTCAAAATATGCCGCCGGTATCACGAGGTCGTACTGCTCGGTTATGACCGGCACGAAGTCGCAGTCAAGGGCCTTGGCCGCCGAAAAGATGCCCATCCCGCAGTCCGCCTCGCCGCTAGAAACCGCCGCCGCCACCGCCATGTGGGTGCTTTCCTCCACGGTGTAGCCGTAGATGCCTGATGGATCCACCCCGGCGCGGGAAAGCTCGTAATCCAAAAGCACCCTGGTGCCGCTTCCAAGCTGCCGATTCATGAAACGCAGGTCCGGCCGGACAAGGTCCGTAACCGACCGTATGCCTTTGGGATTTCCCCTGGCCACGATCAAGCCCTGGTCCCGGCCCACAAGGTGCACCAGATGGACCGGGATTCCCGCGAGGATTTTTTTGATGTAGGAAAAGTTGTAGGAGCCGTCCGCCGGGTCCAGGAGATGGCTGCCCGCCACGTGGCAGCCGCCGTTTTTGAGGGCCAGGAGCCCTCCCGTGGAGCCCACGTGGGCCGATGAAAAGGTTATGGCCGGAAATTTCGCCCGTATGGCGTCGGCCAGGACGTCTAAGGTGTTGTCGTGGCTTCCCACCGCCACGATGGTGTTTTCGAGGGCCTCCTCGGAGACCAGAAGCTCCACAGGGGCCGTGGTCCCGGCCGCCACGCCCTCGCTTTCGGCGGGAATGCGCAGAATCCCGTCGGCGCGGGTCAAGGTGGTGATACTGCCGGCCCCGCGCGGAAGGGGCGTCGCAACTATGCGCTCGCCGACGCGGCCCAGCTTCACCCGCAAAAGCTCGGTTAGGCCCAGCTTGGACGGTATCTTCCGCGAGGGCTCGGCCATTACCACCCGGCGAGCGGGCGCGGGCGAGCCCTGCCACGCCAGGATGAGCGGCCGGATGAACTCCTCGAAAACCACCACCGCCGAGACCGGGTAGCCCGGCACGCCCACCACCGGCGTATCTCCCACCGCGCCCAGCACCACCGGCTTTCCGGGCATGAGCGTCACGCCGTGCACCAGAACCTCGCCAATTAGCGAAATGACGTTCGCCGTGTGATCCTCGCTCCCGGCGGAGGAGCCCGCCAGCACCATGACGAGGTGAAAGCCCTCCTTCACCGCCTCCTCCACGGCGGCCGCGATCCGTGAAAAATCGTCGGGCATGATGGGTTTCCGGATAAAGACGCCCCCCGCATCCTCCACCAGCCGCCCCAGTACCCACGAGTTGGTTTCGAGGACCTTTCCCGAGGCGAGATCCTCGGGCAGGGCGCGGTCCGGCTCCAGAAGTTCGTCGCCGGTGGGGATGATGCAGACCGTGGGCCGCCTGCGCACCGAAACCGAAAAAACCCCGCCGGTCAGGAGCGCGCCGAGGCTGACGGGCGTCACCCGGTGGTTCCGCGGAAAAAGCATCTCGGTGGCCACCATGTCCTCGCCCACCTTGCGCACGTTCTGCCAGGGATAGGCCGCGGCGCGGATTTCCACGAAGCCCTCGCCCGATTCCTGAATGTTTTCGATCATGATGACGGCGTCGGTGCCGGCCGGCATACGATTGCCGGTATTGACGTATGAAAAGCCCTCCCCAGCCGCCAGGCGCAGGGGGCTCGCCTCGCTCGCCCCCACGGTCACGGCCGCCATCACCGCGATCCCGTCCATGGCCGCCAGGGGCGCGGACGGCGCGGAAAAGCGCGCGAAGGCCGGCTCGGCAAGGATTCGGCCCACGGAATCGAGAACGGGGACAAGCTCCGCGCCCTGCGGGGGATTTTCAAGAAAGGAGCGCAGCCACAGGCGGCGGGCCTCCTCGGGCGGCTTCATGGCAAGGTAAACGTGGCGCTTTTTCATGCTGGCATCACTCCATGAGAAAAACGTCGACCAGCGTCCCGGCCGCCAGGCCCTCGTCGTCGCGCTCGATGCGGACAAGGCCGTCCGCCGCGGTCATGGTGCGGATCTCGCCGGATTTGCCGAAAAGAGGCAAGGCATCGAGGCCCCCCCCCTGCCCCGCCGCAAGCCTAACCCGCACGAAGTCGGTGCGGCCGGAAACCGAGGGCGCGTTCATGGCGAGGCGCGCCGAAACGGGCGGGCGCGGGCGCGGGCGCGAAAGGCCGGCCAGGCTCTCGATGAAGGGCCGCACCATGACCTCGAAGACCACCATTGCCGAGACCACGTGGCCTGGAAGGCCCCACACGGCCTTTCCGTCGATTTTCGCCAGTATGGTGGGCTTTCCGGGGCTTATGGCCACGCCGTGCACCAGGATTTCCGCGCCCGGAAACCGCAGGATGGTCTCCACTGTGAAGTCCCGCGCCCCCACAGAGCTTCCGCCCGATACGAGCACCGTGTCGCAGCTTGCAAGGGCGTCCCTCATGACGGCGTGCAAGGCGTCACCGTCGTCCGGGACGATGCCGAAGGAGCGGGGGAGCCCGCCCGCGGCCGCGACCTGGCCCGAAAGCGCGGATGCGTTCATGTCGCGGATTTGTCCGGGGCCGGGCGTTCGATCCGCCGGAACGATCTCGTCCCCTGTGGACACGATCCCCGCCACGGGCTTCCGGAAGACCTCCACCCGCGCGGCCCCCACCGCGGCCAGCACCGCCAGCTCCTGGGGCCGCAGTCGCGTTCCCGCCGGAACCGCCGCCTCGCCCGCGGCCACGTCGTCGCCCTTCATTATGACGTGGGTTCCGGGCGCCACGGACCGGTAAACCTCGATGAAGTCCCCGTCCACGGCTTCCGCGTGCTCCAGCATCACGGCGGCGTCGGCGCCTTTTGGGAGACACCCGCCCGTCGGGATGCGGGCGGCCTCGCCGCGCGCGAGGGCGAAGGCGGGGATCTCGGCCATGCCCACCTCGCCGGCGATCTTGAGGAGCGAGGGGTTGGTCTCGCCGGCCCCGAAGGTGGAGGCCGCCGCCACGGCCCAGCCGTCCACCGTGGTGCGGGAAAAAGGCGGCACGTCCCCGGCGCTGACGGCGTCTTTGGCCAGCACGCGGCCGAAGGCCCCGGAAAGGGCCACGGTTTCGGTCCCAAGGCGCCCGAAGCCCGGCCGCAGGGCGAGGACCTCCCCGATATCGACCACCCTGAAAAAGTCCTTCAATTTTTCGGCACCTCCGCTATTTCTGTCAATTGAGGCATAATACCAAGCCGCGCGAAAAAGGGGAAAGGAAAATGTAGAAACCTGCGGGGCTCGGGGTGGGAGTGACCGACCTCCATTCCCCGCGCCTTGGCCTCTGCGGGCGCGCCTTCATGCCTTCCCCGCGGCCGAAGATGGGCTCGCCTCCCATTCCGGCCGCTGTTTTTTCTGCCTCCCTCCCCCGCGCTCCCAGTTCTCCTCACACCAAAAAAATCAGGTTATTATCAAGCCATGGAATAGACGCTCCACGCGATTTTTCCTTGGAATCTCTCAATCGTTGACGATCTCATCAATATGCTTTACAGATAGTAAAAAGCTGCCATGAAATACGAACTCGAAGGCCATACGGTCTTGTTGGGTACACCACACCTTATGAAGGAGGCTTCCATGAAAAAAACCGCAGGAATTTTGGGCTTGAGCCTTCTGGTTTTGATCGCCACCGCGGCCTGGGCGGGCGAGGCCTGCCTTTACGGCAAGGCCGTGTGGGCCTCGGGGGACAAGATCGACGGGTCGAGCAGGGTATCCACCTCCTGGAACGGCAACACGGCCTATCCAAGGAACGGCGAGTACCGGCTCTGCCTGGGGAGCAACCCAAAGAAAACCATAACGGTGTACCTGAACGGGGATAGATACGGCGAGGTTTACGTGGACGGCGACACCCGCTTCGACATCATAAGAAGGCGCTGAAAGCCGCTCGCCGCCGTTAGCGGCCGGATGCGAAGCCCTCGAAATGCGGCGCGGCGCGCTGCATGGCAGCGCGCCGCGCGAACATCGGGGGTCCGGGGGCGGGCCGTTTTCATGCTTTGGCCCCCGGAAGCCTGTGGCGCTTTTGCCTTGCTACCGGATGTCCTCCAGGGCCGCGTGGGCCGCCGCCAGGCGGGCGATGGGCACGCGGTAGGGGGAGCATGACACGTAGTCGAGGCCGATCTTGTGGCAGAAGCGGACGGAGGCCGGGTCGCCGCCGTGCTCGCCGCAGATGCCGATCTTGAGATCCGGGCGGGTGCGGCGTCCGCGCTCCACGCCGATCTTCATGAGTTCGCCCACGCCCATCTCGTCGATGGACTGGAAGGGGTCGAACTCCAATATCTTGTGCTCGAGGTAGGTGGGCAGGAAGGTTCCTGCGTCGTCGCGGGAGTAGCCGTAGGTCATCTGGGTCATGTCGTTGGTGCCGAAGCTGAAGAACTCGGCCTGGCGGGCGATCAGGTCGGCGACAAGGGCGGCGCGGGGGACCTCGATCATGGTGCCCACGAGGTAGTTGAACTTGACGTTCTTCTGCTCCATGACCTCGGCGGCCACGCGGCGGATGATGGCGGCCTGGTGCTCGAACTCGCCGATGGTTCCCACGAGGGGCACCATGACCTCGGGCCGCACGTTGATCTCCTCCTTCCAGGACTGGGCGGCGGCCTCGAAGATGGCGCGGGCCTGCATCTCGGTGATCTCGGGGTACGCGACGCCCAGGCGGCAGCCGCGGTGGCCCAGCATGGGGTTGAACTCGGAGAGGGCCTCGGCCTTCTGGATCACCTTGTCCACCGTGACGCCCAGGCGCGAGGCCATCTCGGTCTGGGCCGCCTCGTCCTTGGGAAGGAACTCGTGGAGGGGGGGGTCCAGGAGGCGGATGGTGACGGGGCGGCTTCCCATGGCCTGGAAGATACCGTAGAAGTCCTCCCTCTGCATGGGAAGAAGCTTCTCGAGGGCGGCCTTGCGGCCGGAGAGGGAGTCAGCCATGATCATCTCCCGCATGGCCCAGATGCGGTCTCCGAAGAACATGTGCTCCGTGCGGGTAAGCCCGATGCCGCGGGCGTCGAAGTGCACGGCCACGGCGGCGTCCTCGGGGGTGTCGGCGTTGGCGCGGACTTTGAGGCGGCGCACCTTGTCGGCCCAGCTCATGAGCTTGTTGAACTCGGCGTGCTGGGTGGGGTCGTCCTGCACCAGCGGGAGCTGGCCGGCGTAGACCACGCCCTTGGTGCCGTTCATGGTGATCCAGTCGCCCTCGGAGAGGGTCTCGCCCCCGAAGTGTATCTTGCGGGCGCCCATGTCGATGTGCATGGAAGAGCAGCCCACGATGCAGCACTTGCCCCAGCCGCGGGCCACCAGCGCCGCGTGGCTCGTCATGCCGCCCTTGGCGGTGAGTATCGCGCGGGCGGGCTTCATGCCGTGGACGTCCTCGGGGGAGGTCTCCTCGCGCACCAGGATCACCTCCTCGCCCTTCTCGCCCAGCTCCATGGCGAGATCCGCGGTGAGGACGATCTTGCCCACCGCGCCGCCGGGACCGGCCGGCAGCCCCTTTCCAAGCTTCACCGCGCCGCGCTCCGCCGCCGGGTCCACGCGTGGATGGAGAAGCTCGTCCACCTGCTCGGGTTTCACCCGCATGATGGCGGTCTGGCGGTCGATGAGCTTCTGGGACACCATGTCCACGGCCATCTTGATGGCGGCCGGGCCGTTCCTTTTGCCGGTCCGGGTCTGGAGCATGTAGAGGACGCCGTCTTCGATGGTGAACTCGATGTCCTGCATGTCCCGGTAATGTTTTTCCAGGGTGTTGCGGATGGAGACCAGCTCGCGGTAGGCCTTGGGCATCTCCTCCTGGAGGGTGGGCAGCTCGCGGTTGGCGTCGTTCCTGGAGTTCTCGTTTATGGCCGCGGGGGTGCGGATGCCGGCCACCACGTCCTCGCCCTGGGCGTTCTTGAGCCACTCGCCGAAGAACTTGTTCTCGCCGGTGGCGGGGTTCCGCGTGAAGGCCACGCCCGTGGCGGAGCGGTCGCCGGTGTTGCCGAAGACCATTGCCATGACGTTGACGGCGGTGCCCCAGTCGTCGGGGAGCCCCTCGATCCGGCGGTATGAGACGGCCCTTTTGCCGTTCCAGGAGAGGAAGACGGCCGAGATGGAGCCCCAGAGCTGCTCCATGTGGTCGTCCGGGAAGGGGTTCCCCAGGACGTCCTCCACCTTGTCGCGGTAGAGGCGGCAGAGGGTTTCGAGGTCGGAGGCCGAAAGCTCGGTGTCCTCCTTGACGCCCTTCTTGCGCTTCATCTCGTCTAAAAGACGCTCCAGCTGGACCCGGATTCCGCGGCCCTCCTCGGGCTCGACACCCTCGGCCTTCTCCATCACCACGTCGGAGTACATGGCGATCAACCTGCGGTAGGCGTCCCACACGAAGCGGGGGTTCTTCGTGCGCTCGATCATGCCGGGTATGGTCTGGGTGGTGAGACCCACGTTCAGGATGGTCTCCATCATTCCCGGCATGGAAGCCCGGGCGCCGCTGCGCACGGAGACCAGGAGGGGATTTCTTGAATCCCCGAACCTTTTCCGGGCCACCCTCTGGAGTCTTTCGAGGTTTTTTGAGACCTCCTTTTCGAGCCCGGGCGGGTACTTCCGTTTTCGCTTGTTGAACTCGGTGCACACCTCGGTCGTTATGGTGAAGCCGGGCGGAACGGGTAGCCCAAGATTGACCATCTCCGCTACGTTGGCGCCCTTGCCTCCCAGGAGGTTCTTCATGTCGGCGCGGCCCTCAGCCCGGCCGTCCCCGAAGAAGTACACGAATTTTTTCATCGGATTCCGATCTCCTTGAGAAAAAATTGATCGCGGCGCAAACCGCGAAGAGGGGAAGAAGCGAGTGGAATAGGAAATGATTTCATGGGGTTGCTCCAAAAGCGCCGCCCGCTTGCCGATCTTGGAGATCGATTTTTTTCGAGGCGATCTCCAAGGAACAGGGCCGTTCGTTTAGCAAAAGACGAGGACCGTGGCAATAGTTTTCTATCGATTTTGTCGGGTAGGCGGGAAGGAAAAAAACACGAAAGGGAGGAAATCAATTCCATATTTTGTATGTTCTATGAAGGCATCTAACAAAATATAGAAAATTCCTCTCTTTTCCGAAAGCTCCGCGTGGTTCTTTTTTACGAGACCGGGGTCGAAATTTTTGCTGAGAAAATGTCTCGACTGGTAAGACCAGTCAGCAAAAAACATGGGTGCTGGCTGGGAGGGGCGGGGAACCTTTTTGTAAAAGGGGTTCCCCCTCCCCTGCCCCGCAAGCCTCAATCCACGCGTAAGTCGTTCTTTTCCCTTGACTTCGCCCGCTTGGAGCGGACAATGATGGACGCCATGAGAAGCGAACCTTCCGAAAACCGGGCCGCGATTCGGGCTTCGGCCGCCCTCATCCTGGGCTTCGCGGCCGTGCGGGTGATTCTTGCCGCCAGGCTCCCGCTTGCGCCGGACGAGGCCAACTACTGGCAATGGGGCCGCTATCTGGACTGGGGCTACTACGACCAGGCGCCCCTGATCGGCTGGGCCATCGGGCTTTGCACCCGGCTCTTGGGGGACACGGAGCTTGCGGTGCGGCTTCCCTCGATTCTTGCCATGTCCGGAGCCTCGGCCTATGTAGCAGTCCTGGCCGGCCGCTATTTTTCGCCCCGGGCCGGGCTCGCGGCGGCGCTTCTGACACAGGCCATGCCGGAGTTCCAGGTTGGGGGGCTCCTGGCCACGCCGGACGGCCTCCAGGCCCTGGCCTGGGCCGGGGCGGCTTACCACGGGGCGCGGGCCTACGAGGAAGGCGCTTGGCGGCAGTGGCTTGGGGCCGGCTTGTGGTTCGGCTTCGGAATGCTCGCCAAGTTCACCATGGTGGTCTTCGCGCCGGGGGTGCTTGTTTTCGGGCTTCTTTCGCCGGGCTTCCGGCAGCGTTTGAAATCCCCCCGGCCCTGGCTGGCCTTCGCCCTGGGCTGCCTTCTTTTTTCGCCGGTACTCTGGTGGAACGCCGAAAACGGCTGGAGCTCGGCCCGGCACGTGGCCCACATCGGCGGCGCTGACGAGCGCTTCGCGCTCCACGTGAAGTACCTGGGCGACTTTCTGGGCTCCCAGGCCGCGCTCCTTTCGCCACCGGCCTTCATCCTGGTGATCTGGGCGCTTTCGCGGGCATTTCGGAACATGCGCGACGAGAAATGCTGGATCGGGGCCTACTGCTTCTGGACCGCTGCTCCGCTCCTCGCGCTTTTCCTGGCCATCTCGCTGCATTCGAGGGTTTACGGCAACTGGCCCGGGGCCGCGTACCTCACGGCGTCGGTTCTCGCCGCCGGGTACTTCGGCGCGGGCGAGCGGCCGCGCCTCTGGAAGGCCACGCTTTACACGGCCTTCGGGCTTTCGGGCCTCCTGTTCCTACAGGCCGCGTGGCCGGTTCTCCCCATCCCGGCGCGGCTCGACCGCATCGCCTTCGAGCTTGGCGGCTGGCCCGAGATGGGCGCGGCCGCCGGCAGGACCGCAGCCTCCATGCCCCGGCCCGCCGACACCTTCCTGTTCGGCATCCGCTACCAGGAGGCCTCGGAGCTGGCCTTCTACGCCCCGGGCCGGCCCCGGACCGTCTCCATCAACCGCTGGACGCGCCCCAACGTCTACGACTCCTGGTTTCGTGACGCCGATCTCCTTGGGAAGGACGCCGTTGGGGTGACGCGCTTTCCCGATACCGCCAAGGTCCTTCGCCAGGTCTTCGAGCGGGTGGAGGAGCCCACGGCGCTTCCCCTCTCCCGCAAGCCCCCGTTCCGGGCGGAGGAGACCGTGCGCACGGTCTATATCTACCGCTGCTTCGGCTTCAAGGGGGGCTTGCGATGGATTCCCAAGGATTTTAACGACATCCGGGCGGGGAGCGAAAAATGAAAGCGGTGAACGCCAAGCTTGTCGGAGCGGCCCTGGCCTTTCTCGTGGCCCTGGACGTGACGCTGGCCGTCTGGGGCTTCTGCTTTCCCCGGCTCTGGTTCTCCCTTTTTCACGGCGCGGCCTACGTGGACCCCCAGGCCTACCTGCCGCGCGCGGCCGGCAACTGGAGCGCCTTCGCCATCCTCCAGGCGCTTTCGCTTTCCCGCTGGAAAAAGGCCCCCCACTGGCTCGCCGTCGTGGCCGGAGTGCGGCTATCGGATGTCTTCACGGATCTTAGCTGCATGATCTTCTGCCAGAGCCTGAGCCCCGCCGGCCTCCTCCTCCTCTCCGCGGCCGGGCTCGGGAACCTCTTCTTCGGCCTCTACTTTCTCGTCCTCCACAAGCGCGTTTCCGGCGCCGCCCATCTCTGAGCCCCATCATCCGCGCTCTCGGCCGGGGTTGGAATTTCCTTGACAAATAATCAGGAAAGATTATTATTATCGTAACCTTCAAGGAAGGAGGAAGCATGGCCGAACTATTGAAATATTCCGAGCTTCCCATAGACTGGGACCTTTCCCCCGAGGAGGCGGTGACGCTGTATCTCGAGTGGGGCAACAACAACTGGCGCGGCGCGCACCGGCCCGTCAGGTCCAAGAAGGACGTCTCCTTCTACTTCGTGGTGGACACCTGGGGGGAGAAGCCCAAGGCGGTCTTGATCAAGCGAAACTCCGAGGACACCGAGGAGCTTTGGCAGACGCCGCTTCCCGAAGACGTGGCGACGGCCTACGAGCGGGAGGGCGGCAAGACCCGCGGCGTCTCGGCCCCCACCGAGACCGTCAGGAACTGGCTCCGCGCCCGGGTGGAGGGATAGGGCCTCCATACGCGCAAAGCACAGGACCTAGGGCGGTTTAAAACTCCCGGCCTTTTGGGGGGTAAGGGGGGAAGCCTTTTCACATAAAAGGCTTCCCCCCTTACCCGCAAGTCAGGCCGCTTTCGAGCCGGGAGCGTTGACAGGCGGGCGGGCGGCGGGGTATAGTATTTTTCTTCGAGACTTCACCTTCCGCCCCGCGAGAGGCCATGGACCCTCAGGCTGACCCACGCGCGAGCTTCGACCTAAAGCTCGTCTCCGACATCCTGATGCAGATGAACATCGTGCGGAAGAACACGGTCCTCTACCCGCGCGGCCATCCCCAGTTGGAGGCGTCCCTCTCGCTGATC
>JAKAGN010000353.1 GCA_021815525.1 Deltaproteobacteria bacterium | reverse complement strand
TTTGGAAAGGGAGGGGAAGGGGGGTGCGGGGGGAGGGGGAGGGGAGAACCTTTTATTCATAAAAGGTTTCCCCTCCCCGGCCCCCCGCAAATCCCTTATTTGAATTATGGAATCAGGATATGTATTTGTGGTGTGCGGGGCGGCCAAGCACGTGGAGACCCTCCACGTGGCGCTTGAGCATCTTGCGCGCTTTTCGGAGCGGCCGGCCTTCGTGGTGACGGACCCGCGCAGGAACGAAATTCCCGTGGATCATCCCAATATCGTGGCCGTCTCCACGCCCGAGGCCCTTTCGGACCACCAGGCGGCCATTTATCTCAAGACCGGCCTCCACCGCATATTCACCGGCCCCGGGCCTTACTGCTACCTCGATTCCGACGTCCTGGCCGTGCGGCCCGGGGTGGACTCCATCTTCTCCCACAAGCTTGGGCCGGTCGTCTTCGGCTCGGATCACTGCCCCATAAGCGAGTTCTCGCCCCACGCGGTCAACTGCGCCTGCTCGCTTCCGGGCGGACGCCTTGCGCCCGGGGCCACGCGGGAGAGCATGGAGGCCGCATTCGCCGAGCGCGAGGCCAGAAAGCGCCTGCACTACGAGCTTTCCGAGGCCCTTCACGCCCACGTGCGGGGCGACCGGGAGAAGGAGGCCAAAAAGGAGCTTTTAGACGTCCTCACCACCATCTACAACCAGAACATGGCCCGAGCCTTCTGGAACCGCATCCCTCCCATCCTGGCCGGGCCGCTTAGGGGCCTTTCCTGGCGGCTCTTTCTCCTCCTCATCATCCGCGGCCGCTATCGCTGGAGCGAGCGGGAGCGGCGCTGGTACGACAGGGACGGCAGTCTCATGATAGACGCCGCGGCCTACGAGCGCTTCGTCTCGGAGGTCCGCGAGCGCTGCGGCTTTTCCTGGGACGAGCGGCGCGGGGCCTGGCTCGATGACGAGGGCCGCAACGTCTACCCCCCGGGCGAGGGCGGCGTGCCCCGCTGCGGGCACCTCCAGCAGGCCATCCTCGACCGCTTCGGCGTGGCCGTACCGGATGGCGACTGGGTCCACTATAACGGCGGGGTCTTCCTCTTCGGCCCGGACTCCTTCGACTTCATGGAAACCTGGCGCCGCCTCTGCCTCGAAATCTTCGACGACCCCTACTGGCGCACCCGCGACCAGGGGGTGCTGGCGGCCGTCACCTGGAAGTTCGGCCTCGAGGACGCCCCGCGCCTGCCCCCTGAGTTCAACTTCATAGCCGACTACTACAAGAAGGGCCTCACCCACCACGGGGACCTGCGCTTCTCGCTCCCCGGCTCCACCGAGGTCATCTCGCCCCGCCTCCTCCACGTCTACCACAACTTCGGCCGCCGCGACTGGAGCGTGTGGCGGGACGTGGAAAAGACGCTGGCGTGAGATGGCTTGCGCCTGAAAAGCGGTGGCTTTTGGGGACAGGTGCTTCAAGCTCAAAAATATTTTTTAATAGCAATGATTGCCATTGAAGAATATTTTTGAGATAGCCGTAGAAGAAGGTGCGGCCCGATGACGCCCCGCGGCGGCATTTTGTCACAGGCGATGCGAAGGCCGCCCTTGCTCTCGCTGCACGGGCGGCCCTGGAGGGAACATGATCCGCGTCGCGGAAACGATTTCCATCCCGGAAGACGAGCTTTCCTTCGCCTTCGCGCGTTCCTCGGGCCCCGGCGGCCAGAACGTCAACAAGGTGGAGACTGCCGTGGAGCTGCGCTTCGACGCCGCCCGCTCGCCCTCGCTTCCCGATTCCGTGCGGGCGCGCCTCCTCCGCCTGGCCGGCAGCCGCGCCTCCTCCGAGGGCGTCGTCATCTTCTTCGCCCAGCGCTTCCGCAGCCAGGAGAAAAACCGCGAGGACGCCGTTTCAAGGCTTTTGGCCCTCATCCAAAAGGCCGCCACCCCGCCCAAGCCCCGCCGGAAAACCCGCCCCACCCTGGCCTCCAAGGAACGCCGGCTCACCGCGAAACGCCGCACAAGCGGCATCAAGCGCGACCGGAAACCCGTGTCCGACGCCGATTGAAAGGCAGAAGCAAAAGCGAAAGGCGCCTCCGGCGGCCGGGGAGACTACGTCCCCCCGGACCCCCGATAATGGCTACGCGTGCTTCGCACGCTCCGCCGGCTTTTGAGGGCTTCGCATCCGGCCGTCCGACAATTTCGGCGCGGAAGAGGGGCCAGGGGGACAAGATGGGCGCCTTGCGCGGGGCCTTCCAGACTCCGACCGGCCTTTATTACAGCTCTTTTCCAACCCATACAACCCGGCCGATTATGGCCACCGAGGCGAGGTCGGTTATGGTGTAGTCGCGGTGGCCGGCGTCCGCGCTGTCGGAGTGGACGATCATGCGGCCTTGCTCCAGGAAGAGCCTCTTGACCTTCAAGAGCGGATCGCCGCCCACCACGTCGTCGGAAAAGGCGTATATCCTGCCGGAGATGACGTCGGAAATCCGGTTCTTGGAGGTGTCCACCAGGACCAGGTTCTTGTGCTCGATGGTGGGGGACATGGAGTCGCCCTCCACCTCCAGGGCCACCAGGGACCGCACCGGCGCCACGCCGGAAAGCCAGTCCCGCCGGAAGGCCAGCTGGCACTCCACCTGCTCCGCGCCGTCGAAGCTCCAGGCGCCCGGGCCGCCCGAAAGCCGGGCGCGGTGCTTGGGGATCTGCGCGTAGACGTCCTCCAGGGTGTCCGGGGCGGACTTTCCGCGGCCGGTGATTAGCCAGTCGAAGTCCCAGTTCCTCTCGCGGGCCAGGCGGTAGAGGGTGTCCCAGGGCAGCGAGTCCCGGCTCTTCCAGTTGGCGAATGTCTGGGGCCTCACCTCGAGGTAAAGGGCCGTCTGGCGATCCGACGGGTTCGGGATGAGGCGAGCCTCGTAAAGCTTTTCGGCCACCCGCCTGAGGATGGCCTCGGCGTCGAACTCCTCGTACTGCGTTGACATTAGTTCACTCTCCATGCGCCCATGCGGGCGTTTTTTGGGGAGGGCCGCAGCCGGTTATCCACACAGCGCGCCTTATCCTCAAAAAATTGAACTGACATATTTCAAATATGAAGTCAACAAAAAAGTTTTTGTTTGCAAAAGGCGGGATATTTTAAACAAAAAGAAATCATATTCCCGCCGAAATGAAAGCCCGCCCCAACCCGCGCTTGCAAATCCCGGCTTTTGTGCTATGAGGATGAACCCGGCGCGAAAGAATTGGACCTCTCCGGCCGGGCGGGGATGAATCGGATGCCTTGAAGGAAGGGGCATTTTTCGATACCCCGGACTTTCCCCGGCCGGTGATCCAATAATTGAAAGTTTTTTGGAAAAAGGGGGATGGGGGTGCGGGGGACGGGTTTTTCCACCCTCCCCCCGCAAAACCAGCATAGCTGTTAAAAGGAGGCTTTTGTGGGAAAGCTTTTGTGGAGCCCTTCGGAGGCGCGGGTGAAGGCCAGCCGGATGCACCGGTTCATGGAGCGGGTGAACCGCGACTTCGGCAAGGATCTTGCCGACTACGAGGCCCTGCGCCGCTGGAGCGTGGAGAACATCGAAGGTTTCTGGGCCGCCCTTTGGGACGAGCTTTCCATAATCGCAAAGGCTCCTTATGCGAAGGTGGTGGACGATCCCGGGAAGATGCCCGGGGCCGAGTGGTTTCCGGGGGCGCGCCTCAACTTCGCGGAAAATCTGTTGAGATTTAGGGACGACCGCACCGCCATAGTGTTCCAGGGCGAGGGCGGCCCGAAGCTTAGGCTCACCTATGCCGCGCTGTACGAGAAGACGGCGCGCCTGGCGGCGTCCTTGAAGGCCCTTGGCGTGGGGCCCGGGGACCGCGTGGCGGGATTCGTGCCCAACCGGC
>JAKAGN010000352.1 GCA_021815525.1 Deltaproteobacteria bacterium | reverse complement strand
AGAAGAAGCGCCGAGAGGAACTGGCTGGACTTGGCGCAATCCACGTAAACGTGGTCGGAGCTTATGGGGCGGCAGGATATGCGCACGGGCGGGCAGCCCCCGGGGGAGAGGGCCTCGGCGCTCACCCCCAGGGCGTTGAGCGCCGAAAGGAGGTCCCCCACGGGCCGCTCCCGCATCCTCTTGGAGCCGGTCAGGATGTAGGAGCCCTTTCCGAGAGCCGCCACGGCCGAGAGGAGCCGCATGGAGGTGCCGGAGTTTTCCAGGTAGATGGGGTCCGGGTAGGGCTTGAGGTTCCCGCCGCAGCCCTTGACCGTGAAGCGCGCGCCCTCGCAGCCGATTTCCGCCCCCATGCGGGAAAGGCCCTCGCGGGTAAGCTCCGTGTCGCGGCTATTGAGGGCGTTTTCGATGACGGAGTCCCCCAGGGCGAGGCTCGCGGCCACCAGCATCCGGTGGGTCATGCTCTTGGAGCCGGGGACACGGACCGAAAACGGCCCATTGCCCATGGGACGGATGATCTTGTCCACGCGCCTACCCCCTTTCCTTTGCGGAGAGCTTTTCCAGCACCACGCGCCGCATGAGCGCCACCGGGGCCGTACGTCCGGTCCAGAGCGAAAACTGGGCCGCTCCCTGGTAAACGAACATGGCCGCGCCGTCAACCGTGGAGGCGCCCTTCTCCCTCGCCTCCCGCAGAAAACGGGTCTCGATGGGGTTGTAAACGATGTCCATGACCGCCATCCCTTTCCGGAAGAGGTCCGCCGGCACGGGCGAGGCCTCCACGTGCGGGGCCATGCCGATGGGGGTTGCGTTCACCACGATGTCGCAGGCCACGGACCGCACGTCGCCCAAGGGCGCGAAGGCCGCGTCCACCTCCGAGGCCAGCGCCTCGGCCTCGGCGCGGTCCTCCACGCGGTTTCCTATCACTATCGCCGCGCCCTCGGCGCGGGCCGCGTGGGCTATGGCCCGGGCCGCGCCGCCGCTTCCCAGAAGCAGGAGGGTCTTGCCGGAAAGCTCCGTGATCTCCCGAAGGGCCGCAACCGCCCCGGGGCCGTCGGTGTTGGAGCCAATGAGCCTGCCGCCCTCGTTCAAAACGGTGTTCACCGCCCCCATGCGGCGCGCGGCGGCGTCCACCTCGTCAAGGTACTCCATCACCTTCACCTTGTGGGGGATGGTGACGGATGCCCCCCGTATTCCCAGCGCGCGCACGGCGTTCATGGCGGAGCCTATGTCCGTCACGTCGAAGGCGAGGTAGACGCAGTTTAAGCCCAGCTCCTGGAAGGCCCGGTTGTGCATGGCTGGCGACAGGCTCTGGGCCACGGGGTGCCCGAAAACGGCGTGGAGCACGGTTTTGGTATCGGCAAGCATAAGGATTAATTCCTCACTTTTCCAGTTCAAGGAATTCAATCGATTAAGCAATCTCACAGCCTGAATGAAAACGATGAGCCGCGAAGGTTCGCGAGAAGCCAATGAGCAAGCGTGAGTTCACCCCCAGAAATCTTCGATTCCTTGGGGACCCCGGATTCCGCACGTGGCGGAATTGGCTTTGAAGCCTGACACCGCGGATCGCGTTTTCATTCACGCTGTCAAGTATTATCCGAGATGGGATACGACCCCAGCCACTTGATGAAGGCGCAGGTCTTCTGCATCTCCGCCACCACCTTTTTTATGGGCTCGTCCTCCATGTGGCCTACGAGGTCCACGTAGAAAAGGTAGTGCCAGGAAGCGCTCTTGGAGGGCCGCGACTCCAGCTTCACCATGTTGACCCCGGCCTCGGCGATGGGCCTAAGCGAGTGGTAGAGGGCCCCGGGCACGTGGGCCGTGGCGAACAGGAGCGAGGTCTTGTCGTTTCCGGTGGGGGCCACCTTGTCGCGGCCGATGACGAGAAAGCGCGTCACGTTCTTGGCGGAGTCCTGGATGTGGGAGGCCAGCACGATCAGGTCGTACACCACGGCCGCCAGGGGGCTCGCTATGGCGGCCGTCCCCGGGGTCATGGCGGCGAGCCTCGCCGCCTGTGAGGTGCTGCTGGCCTCCTGGACCGCCACGCCCGGAAGGTGCCGGCGGAGCCAGGTGCGGCACTGGGCCAGTGCCTGGGGGTGCGAGTAGATGACCTTCACGTCCTCGGCCGTGGTCTCCTTGGACAGAAGCTCGTGGGTGATGGGGATGTATATCTCGGCGCAGATGGAAAGGTCCGAGCCGTAGAAGAGGTCTAAGGTGTGGTTCACGGAGCCCTCGATGGAGTTTTCCACCGGCACCACGCCATACTCGCAGTTCTTCTTCTCCACCTCGTCGAACACGTCCGCTATGCTGGGATGCGGCGCGAAGCCCGTGGACTGGCCGAAGTGGCTCATGGCGGCCATGTGGGTGTAGGTGGCCTCGGGGCCGAAGTAGGCCACCTGCACGGGCTTCTGGATCTTGCGGGCCGCCGCCATTATCTCGGCGTAGACTATCCGCAGCGACTCCTGGGGAATGGGCCCGCGGTTTAAGACCGCGACCCTCGAAAGGACAGCGCGCTCCCGGGAGAAGTCCACCACCGGGAGGCTCTCCTTTTTCTTCACCCGGCCGATTTCCTGGGCGATTTCGATCCTGCGGTTCAAAAGGGAGACGATCTGCTCGTCCACCCCGTCGATTTCGCGGCGCAGGGCCGGAAGGTCCCGGTCGGGGCCGTTTTTTTCCGTCGTCATGGAAACGTCCTCGTCAAGGGCTTAATGAGAAGTCAGGCTGCTACTTCTCCATTATTCTCTCTTTGATTTTCATCCCAAAATGCCGCCCCCCCTCCTCGATGGCCGCCAGGACCTTGTCACCGGGCGCGAGCTTCACCACCGAAACGGGCTTTCCGGAAGGGTCCGTCAGGCGGATGGTCTCGGCGTTCTGGAGCACCACCGAAAACTCCTCGTCCCCGCTCCTGGCCGTCACGAGAAGGAGCGGTCGGCGCTCGATCTTGACGCGCCCCACCACGGCCTCGCTGGAGCGGCCCGAGTGGTCCACCACGAGGACCGAGTCCCCGGCCGAAAGCTCGGCAAGGTAGCGGGTCTTCCCCCCCGGCACCCGGGTGTAGGCGTGGACCGCGCCGGCGTTCACCCTAAAGGGGCGCGGGGCCACGTAGGGGTTTGCGATGCTCTCGGCGTGCACCAAAAAGAGCGCGGAGGAGCCGTTTCCCACCAGCATCCCCTCCCCCAGGCCCATCTGGGTGCAGGTGTCCACGCACACGCGGTCGCCCATGCCCACGGGCTTCACCGAGACGATCTCCACTTCGGTTAGGGGCGTGTCCTCGCGGGGTTTCTTCATGTCCGCGAGAATTTTCCCAAGCTCCCGGGCGTCGCGGGTCATCACAAGGACCCCCCACGCGCCGTGCTCCAGGATCCCGGCGGCGGTCCGGGCCTCGGCTAAGTCCCTCACCGGCATCAGCACCTCGGCCTTCTTGGCGATGAGGTTTTCCAGCGGGATGATGGTCCAGTCCGGCGTGTGGACAATGACCCTGCCCTTGGCCGCGGCCGCCACCACCGCGGGCTCGTCCTCCTGGCCCGTAACCGTTATCTCGAAGACGTCGCGGCCCGGGACCACGTCCCCGTCCTCGGCCACCACCGCAATCCGGGAAAGCTCCCGGATTTTTTCCGCGTCGCCCGGGGCGAGAACCACGGCGTCGGCCCCGCCCTCCACGGCGGTGGTGGCGAGCAACTTGTCCCAGGGGCGGATATCGACCCAGACAGCCTGCATTGCGTATCCTTTCTGTCGCCCGTCTAAAAACGCGATCCGCGGTGTCAGACTTCACGGCGCGGCTCGGTCACGTACGAAAAGTACTCTCCCGTCGCGCGCCGCTCGTCTTCCTTGCGGCTCATCG
>JAKAGN010000011.1 GCA_021815525.1 Deltaproteobacteria bacterium | reverse complement strand
TTGCTCGGTGCAGGAGGTCATGGACTTAGCCCTCGTCGCTCATCTTTCGGCCATCGAGTGCTCGGTCCCCTTCCTGCACTTTTTCGACGGCTTCCGCACGAGCCACGAGATACAGAAGATCTCGGTGATCGACTACGAGGACATGGCGCGCCTGGTGAACTTTGATGCCATCGCCGAGTTCCGCAGCCGCTCCATGAACCCCGAGAACCCGACGCTCCGCGGAACCGCCCAGAATCCCGACATCTTCTTCCAGGCCCGCGAGGCGTCCAACCCTTACTACGACGCGGTGGTGCCCACCGTGGTCCAGTACATGAAGAAGGTGGGGGCCCTGACCGGCCGCCAGTACAAGCCCTTCGACTACGTGGGCCATCCCGAGGCCGACCGCGTCATCGTGGCCATGGGAAGCGGCTGCGAGACCATCGAGGAGGTGGTGAATTATTTGAACTCCAATGGCGAGCGGGTGGGGCTCGTGAAGGTGCGCCTCTACCGGCCCTTCTCGGCCGAGCACCTCCTGGCCGCGCTTCCCGCCACTGTGGAGACCCTTACGGCCCTTGACCGCACCAAGGAGCCCGGGGCGCTGGGGGATCCCCTCTACCTCGACCTCTGCACGGTCTTTTCCGAGCGGGGCGGCGGGCCCGAGCTGCTGGGGGGCCGCTACGGGCTCTCCTCCAAGGAGTTCACCCCCGCCATGGCCAAGGCCGTCTTCGACAACATGAAAAGCCTTGGGCCCAAGAACCACTTCACGGTGGGCATCGAGGACGACGTAACCCACAAGAGCCTTACGCTCCCCCGCGACTTCGAGACCGCGCCCGCCGGCACCATAGCCTGCAAGTTCTGGGGCCTGGGCTCGGACGGCACCGTGGGCGCCAACAAGAGCGCCATCAAGATCATAGGCGATCACACCGACATGTTCGCCCAGGGCTACTTCTCCTACGACTCCAAGAAGTCCGGCGGCATCACCGTGAGCCACCTGCGGTTCGGAAGCAGGCCCATCCAGTCCACCTACCAGGTGCACCGGCCCGATTTCGTGGCGGTCCACAAGTCCAACTACGTGGAAATCTACGACGTTCTCGAAGGCGTAAAGGAGGGCGGCACCCTTCTCTTGAACTCCCCCTGGAGCATCGAGGACATGGAGCGGGAGATTCCCGCCTCGGTCAAGCGCACGATAGCGGCGAAAAAGCTCAAGTTCTACAACTTGGACGCCGTGAAGATCGCCGGCGAGCTGGGCCTTGGCGGGCGCATCAACATGATCATGCAGACGGCCTTCTTCAAGCTTGCCGACGTCATCCCCTTCGAGGACGCGGTCCGATTCTTGAAGGCCGAGATCGACCACACCTACGGCAAAAAAGGCGAGAAGGTGGTCCAGATGAACTACGACGCAGTGGATCGCGCCGTGTCGAACCTCGTGCCCGTGTCCTACCCCGCTTCCTGGCTCGATGCCAAGGATCCGGAAGGGGCCTGCTGCACCACGGACCACGGCCACGCGGCAGGCTGCTGCTGCTGCGGGGAGCCGGACTTCGTGGCGAACGTCATGCGGCCCATGCTGGCCCAGAAGGGCGATACGCTGCCCGTTTCGGCCTTCTCCCCGGACGGCGTGTTCCCCGTGGCCACCGCCGCCTACGAGAAGCGGGGCGTGGCCATCGAGGTGCCGGAGTGGATCCCGGAAAACTGCATCCAGTGCAACCAGTGCTCCTTCGTGTGCCCCCACGCCGCCATCCGCCCCGCGCTTCTTTCCGACGAGGAGAAGGCCGAGGCCCCCCAAGGCTTCGAGACGCTGCCGGCCCAGGGCAAGGAGCTCAAGGGGCTTCATTTCAGGATGCAGGTGAACACCCTGGACTGCCAGGGCTGCGGCAACTGCGCGGACATCTGCCCGGCCAAGAAGAAGGCTCTGGTCATGCGGCCCATAGCCACCCAGACCGCAAAGCAGGTGCCGCTCCACCGCTTCACCCTCGACGTGGCCCCCAAGCAGAACCCCCTGAAGCGCGACTCCGTGAAGGGAAGCCAGTTCGAGACGCCCCTCATGGAGTTCTCGGGCGCCTGCGCGGGCTGCGGCGAGACGCCCTACGTCAAGCTCGTCACCCAGCTCTTCGGCGAGCGCATGATGATAGCCAACGCCACGGGCTGCTCCTCCATCTGGGGCGGCTCCGCGCCCTCCACCCCCTACTGCGTCAACGAGGAGGGCTTCGGCCCGGCCTGGAACAACTCCCTCTTCGAGGACCCGGCCGAGCTAGCCTACGGCATGTTGCAGGCCGTGACCGTGCGGCGCGAGCGGATGGTCTCAGCCTTGACCGAGGCCATGAAGGGCGACATCCCCGCCTCCGTGGCCGAGGCCGCCAAGAGGTGGATCGAGGGCAGGAACGACGCTGCGCTTTCCAAGGCCGCGGGCGAGGACCTGCTTTCGGCCGTCATGGAGGAGGGCGAGGGCGAGCCTTACGCCCAGGCGGTGATAGAGGGGGCGGACCTTTTGACCAAGCGCTCGATGTGGGTCTTCGGCGGCGACGGCTGGGCCTACGACATCGGCTACGGCGGCCTGGACCACGTGCTGGCATCGGGCGAGGACATCAACGTGCTGGTCATGGACACCGAGGTCTACTCCAACACGGGCGGCCAGAGCTCCAAGGCCACCCCCGCCGGGAGCGTGGCCAAGTTCGCGGCCTCCGGAAAGAAGACCGCCAAGAAGGACCTGGGCCGCATGGCCATGACCTACGGCTACGTGTACGTGGCCTCGGTGGCGATGGGGGCCAACAAGAACCAGCTCATGAAGGCCCTGACGGAGGCCGAGGCCTACCCGGGGCCGTCCTTGGTCATTTGCTACGCGCCCTGCATCAACCACGGCATCAAGGCGGGCATGGGAAAGAGCCAGGAGGAGGAGGCGTTGGCCGTGGCCTCCGGCTACTGGCCCCTCTACCGCTACAACCCGCAGCTCGCCGCCGAGGGCAAGACCCCCTTCATCCTGGACTCCAAGGCCCCGGACGGGACCCTCGACAAGTTCCTGGCGGGCGAGGTTCGCTACGCGTCCCTGGCCAAGGCCTTCCCCGAGGAGGCGGTGCGGCTTTCGGCGCTCCTAGGAAAACAGGTGGCCGGCCGCTACGAGACCTACAAGATCATGGCGGACCCCGCCTCCGTGTGCAAGCCGGAACCTGACAAGAAGGCGTAATACCGCGGTCCCGCCCCCCGGGAGCGGCGCTCCCGGGGGGCCTTCCATGAATTGCCTTGACGCGATACCCCCACCGGTTATACAATTTCGTAGAAAATATGCCCGGCTTCGACACGGAGGTCGAAGCCGGGCCGACTGCCCCCCAGCCGCGCGAGCGGCTGAAGCCTTTTGGGGGGAGTGACGGCCCCCACCCGTTGCCCTATCGCGGTGAAGACCGCTTGCCGTCCCCCTGAAAAAATCATCGTAGCCCCACCGGGAAGCGGCCTCGCCTTTCCCTCTTGATTTTCCAAGAAATCACCTTCAAAATCACCGGGGAAAAATCGAAAGAGGGAGGCATCAACCATGCACCATCCCGAACGCTGCACCTTCTGCGGAAAATGCCTTTCGGGCTGCCGCTTCGTGGGGATCTCGCCAAAGGACGCCCCGGCCGAGGTGAAAAGGCTCGCCGCGGGCGAGGCCCCGGAGTGGCTCGCAAAATGCGTAACCTGCTTCGCCTGCGAGGAGCGCTGCCCGGAAAACGCCGGGCCCTTCTTCCGGCTCGCCCAACGCATGGAGGAGTCCGGCCGCTACTTTTCCCCCGAGATGACGGATGCCATGCACGCCCACTTCGCGGTAAAGGGCGAGTTCGTACCCCCCAAGGTCTCGGGCCGCGCCGCGAGCCTTTGCACAATCTACAGCTTCCTGCCGCCCGAGACCTTCAGCGGCAGGCTTTGGGACGGCGTCCCGCTCTTGAAGGGCCGCTTCTTCTTCTGCCACATAGTCTACCTCCACATGGGAAACCTGCGGCACACGGTGGATGAAATGCCCCGCACCATCGAGCGCCTGGCGGCCACGGGAGCCTCCGAAATCGTCTTCGTGCACGAGGACTGCTGGGCCATGATATGCGAGGCGAAGGAACGCGGAATCCCGGTCCCCTTCAAGCCCGTGCACCTCTACGAGCATCTTTGGGAAAAGCTTAACGAAAACCGGGACGCCATCCGGCCCCTAAACATAGCGCTCGCCTTCCAGCGGCCCTGCGCCGCCCGCTTCGCACCTGAAAAGGACGCGCTTCTGGACGAAATCTTCCGCATGATGGGCGTCACCCGCGTCGAACGCCAGTTCGACCGCGAAAACGCCGTATGCTGCGGCGAGAACCCCGGCGGGGCCCTCGATCCCAGAAAGGTCCTGGCCGGAGAGCACAGGGCCGCGAACATCGCAGACGCCAAGGCCCACGGCGCCACCGGCATGGCCTTCCTGTGCCCGGTGTGCGTCTCCGCCATGGGAAAGGAGACCGCCGAGGCGGGTCTTTCCCCAATATTTATAGTTGACCTTTGCCGCATGGCCCTAGGCGAAATCCCCGCGCCGGCGGCGAACCAGGGCCCCGGAGCGCCATGAAAGAGGTCCTCACCTTTCTCCACGAGATCGCTCTCGCCTTGACCGGCGTGGAGCTCAAGCCCTCCCTCTACAGGGTGCTGGACATCCTGGCGGACGGCATGGGCATCTCGCGCGGCGCCATAACCCTCTTGAACCCGGCCTCCCGGGAGATACGCATCGAGGTGTCCCACGGGCTCTCGGCGGACGCCGTCAAGAAGGGCCGCTACAAGCCCGGCGAGGGCGTCACCGGCCGGGTCATCGAAACGGGCGAGCCCGCCGTCATAGCCAGGGTGAGCGAGGAGCCCCTGTTCCTCAACCGCACCGGCGAGACCCGCGCCTCGGGTGTGGAAACCTCCTTCATCTGCGTGCCCATCGTGAAGGGGAGCGCCGCGGTGGGCGCGCTTTCGGTGTCACGGCCCTATGAGCCCGCCTTCGACCTTGGGGAGGCCGTGCGGGTCCTTACCGTGGCGGCCGCCATGGTGGCCCAGAAGGTGGTCTCCATGGAGGCCCTGACCTGGGAGAAGGAGCTTCGGCGCGAGGAGTCCCGAAAGCTTAAAGAGAAACTTGCCGGCAAGTACTCCGTCTCCAACATGGTGGGAAGCTCCAACCGAATGAGGGAGGTCTTCCAGATGGTCTCCCAGGTGTGCCGCTCCAACGCCACGGTCCTGATACGGGGCGAGTCCGGCACCGGAAAGGAGCTGGCCGCCTCCGCCATCCACTACGGAAGCCCCCGGGCCGAGCGCGCCTTCATCAAGGTTAACTGCGCGGCGCTTCCGGCCAACCTGATCGAAAGCGAGCTTTTCGGCCACGAGAAGGGCGCCTTCACCGGGGCGGTGCGCCAGAAGCCGGGCCGCTTCGAGCTGGCCAACAAGGGCACCATCTTCTTGGACGAGATCGGGAGCATCGGGCTGGACGTCCAGTCGCGGCTTCTGAGGGTCCTCCAGGAGCGCGAGTTCGAGCGGGTGGGCGGCGAGCGCACCCTCAAGGTGGACGTTCGGGTCATAGCCGCCACCAACAAGAACCTGGAGGCCGCCGTGGAGGAGGGCTCCTTCCGGGAGGACCTCTACTACCGCTTAAACGTGTTTCCCATCTACATGCCGCCCCTGCGGGAGAGAAAGACCGACATACTACTTCTGGCCGAGCACTTCCTCTCCGTCTACTCCAGGGAAAACAAGAAGGAAATCAAGCGCTTCTCCACGCCGGCCATAGACATGCTGATGCAGTACCACTGGCCGGGAAACGTACGGGAGCTGGAAAACTGCATCGAGCGGGCGGTGCTTCTGTGCGAGGGCGGCGTCATCCACTCCTACCACCTGCCCCCCACCATCCAGACCGGCGAGGAGAGCGGCACCCTCCCGAACCAGGCCCTGGGGGACGCCGTGAGCGCCGTGGAAAAGGAGATGATAATAGACGCCCTCAAAAACACCCGCGGCAACATGGGCAAGGCCGCCGAGCTTCTGGCCACAACGCCCCGCAAGTTCGCCTACAAGGCCAAAAAGCTGGGGGTGGACTTCCGCGAATACCGCTGACAGGCTGGCGAAAAACGCGATCCGCGGCGTTGCGCTTCGCTTCCCGGCTCGGTCACGTACGAAAAGTACGCTCCCTTCGCCGCTCACTCGCGCGCCTTGCGGCTCATCTTTTTCAGGCCGCCTGTCGATCCTGCCTTTCCGGAAAGGCTGTCAGCGCGCCTTTCCGCCGTAACCCTTAGAGGAAAATTCCGCATGAAAATCCGTTTTCGGGCTTCATTGCCGCTCTTGCTTGCGGCGATTTTGACCCTTACGTCCGTCCGTCCCGCGTTCGCCATCACCGTGACCGAGGAAAAGGAGCTGGGCGCGAAGTTCATCGAGGAGGTCAGGCGCCAGATGAACATCATCGAGGACCCGGTGGTGTCCGCCTATATCGACGGCCTGGGCGCGCGCCTCACGGCCGACATCCCCGACAAGCCCTTCGTCTTTCACTTTTACGTGGCCGACCAGGACGTCTTCAACGCCTTCGCCGGGCCCGGCGGGCACATCGTGGTGTACCGGGGCACCATAGCGGCCCTGGACCGCGAGGACGAGCTGGCCGGCATCATGGCCCACGAGATAGCCCACGTCATGTGCCGGCACATCTCCAAGAACATAGCCCGGGAAAAGAAAATCCAGCTGGCGAGCCTCGCCGGAATGCTGGCCGGCATCTTCCTGGGCGCGCCGGCCCCGGCCGTGGTGGGCGGCATGGCCACCTCCGAGACCCTCTCACTGGCGTACAGCCGCGAGGACGAGCGCCAGGCCGACGAGATAGGCCGCGGCTTCCTGGCCCAGGCGGGCTACGGCGGCGCGGGCTACCTCTCGGCCCTGGGCAAGATGCGGGCATCCGAGCTTTTCGGACCCCAGCAGGTGCCAACTTACCTCACCACCCACCCGGGCGTGGAGGAGCGCATGGCGGCCATGGACACGTGGCTCTCCGCCCACCCGGACATGGCCAAGGACAAGCGGGCCGTCGACCCCGCGGCCTTCGACGAGTTTCGGGCGCGGCTTATAGGCCTCTACGGCGACGTGAACGAGGGCCTCGCGCGCCTTTCCGACGACCTCCGCAAGAAGCCCTCCGACCCCGCCCTCCTCTACGGCCAGGCCCTGGCCTACTCCCGCCTCTCACGCCGCAGGGAAGCGGTGGAAACCATGAAAAAGGCCGTGGCCGCGCGGCCCTTCGACGCCAACTTCCTGGCCGGCCTGGGCCAGGTGCTCGTGGAGGCGGGCCAGCCCAGCGACGCCAAGGCCGTCCTTTCCTCCGCCGCGCCCTCAGCCCCCGACAACGCGGAGATACCCTTCTGGCTGGGCCGCGCGGAGTTGGACCTCGGCGCGCCAGGAGACGCCGCCCCGCAGCTGCGCGCGGCCCTCCGCCTCTTTCCCGGTTACTCCTCCGCCTTCTACTTCCTGGGCCAAGCCCTGGGGCAGCTCGGCAACATGCCCGAGGCCCACTACAACCTCGGCATGTACGCCATCTCCACCGGCGACTGGCGTATCGCCCGCTTCCACCTGGAGCAGGCCCTCCGCCTGGCGGGCTCCGACCCGGACCTCACCGAGCGCGTGGAGCAGGCCCTCACGAAGCTTCCCCCGCCGTCCCGGATGCCGGAGGGCCTCGGCCGGCCCAGGTGAAGGCTTGCGGAAAACGCGATCTGCGGCGTTGCGCCTCGCCTTGCGCTCGGTCATGTTCGAACAGCACACTCCCTTCGCGCGCGTCTTGCGCGCCTTGCATTTCATCGTTTTCCGCAAGCCTTCACACCGGCCAGGGGCTGGCAGGGCTCCCCTGATTCAAGGGCTTCGCATTGCGCCGGTCAACGCCTGTAAGCGTCAAGAATAAAAGGTACAACGGTTGTCATAATTCCGTTCCGTTTGACCGGTTCCAGGGTGTGGGTGGCCCCGGCAACGAGTTGCCGGGGCCACCCAACAAGGACCAATCGACGCGGATTTATGAAAATGCTATAGCTTCCAATCCGGGGGCGCGGGCGTCCTGCCCGCTTTTGCCGCGGAAAACGGGCCGGCGCAATGCGAGGCCCTTTTTTATCTAATTGGCAAGGCTTGGTTGACTTAAGCGGTCCATGCGTGATAAGCGGGCTCATCGGAACTGAAAGTCCCGGCGGTGGACTTTTGTCCGCCGGAAACGCTTTTCGACACTGGAGAGGAACCTCAGAGAGATGTTCGTTTTCCGCTATTTTTTCGAGGCGCTGGCCTACGTGCTCCAGATGGGCCTCAATGCCTACATGGTCCTGGTCATCGTGGGGGCGCTTCTAAGCTGGGTCAATCCCGATCCTTACAACCCCATCGTGCGTTTCATCCACCGGGCCACGGAGCCCGCGTGCGGCTTCATTCGGCGCAAGCTGCCGGTTTCGGGCGGCGGCATCGATTTTTCGCCCTTCATCCTCATCCTTGTCATATATTTTCTCCAGTACTTCCTGGTGAGGACCCTTTTCAGCGTGGCCCACGCCCTTTCGCCCGGAGGCGGATCGCCCGTTTACTGAGACCCGCGCAAGGCCCCCAGTTTTTTAAAGGAGTTTTTTCATGGCCAAGATCGATGCGTTTTTCAAGCTCATGCACGAACAGGGGGCCTCGGACCTCCACCTGGTCTCCGGCCAGCAGCCGGCGCTCCGGATCCGCGGCGAAATCGAGCGCATCAAGTACAAGGTCCTGGAGAGCGACGACCTTCGGGGAATGCTCTACGAGATCACCCCCGAGGACCGGATCAAGGTCTTCGAGGAAACGGGCGACCTCGACTTCGGCTACGAGCTTCCGGGCGTGGCCCGTTACCGCGCCAACTTCTTCATGCAGAAGTACGGCGTGGCGGCGGTTTTCCGCGAGATCCCCCAGCAGATCCAGACCGCGGAGCAGCTGGGCCTGCCGCCCGTGGTGTCGAAGCTGGCCACGCTTCCCCGCGGGCTCGTCATCGTGACCGGTCCCACGGGCTCGGGGAAATCCACGACGCTCGCCTCCATACTGGACGTGGCCAACCGCAGCCGCAAGGACCACATCATCACCATCGAGGACCCCATCGAGTTCGTGCACGAGAGCAAGAGCTGCATCGTGAACCACCGGGAGGTGGGGACCCACACCAAGACCTTCTCGGCGGCCCTCCGGGGGGCCCTGCGCGAGGACCCGGACATAATACTGGTGGGCGAAATGCGCGACTTAGAAACCATCAGCCTCGCGGTGGAGGCGGCATCCACGGGGCACCTGGTGTTCGCCACGCTGCACACAACGAGCGCGGCCAAGACCGTGGACCGCATCATCGAGGTCTTCCCGGCTAGCCAGCAGGAGCAGATCCGCTCCACGCTCGCCGACGGCATCCGGGCCGTCATAAGCCAGACCCTCTTTAAAAGGGTGGACAAGAAGGGGCGCTGCGCGGCCCTGGAGATACTGATCGCCACCCCGGCCGTCAGGAACCTGATCCGTGAGAACAAGACCTTCCAGATACCCTCGGCGGTGCAGACCGGCAAGAAGTACGGAATGCAGCTTCTGGACGACGCCATCATGGACCTCGTCCACAGGGGCCGCATCGACGTGGAGGACGCCTACATGAAGGCCAACGACAAGGCCCGGTTCCGGCCGCTTCTGAAGAACCCGCCCACGGACTTCACGGAGGCGTGAGATGAGAAAGCAGGAAGTGGACCACATCCTTACCAAGATGCTGGACTCCTACGACAACGTGAGCGATCTCAACATCACCGCGGGAAAGCCCTTCCAGGTGGAAAGCTCGGGCGTTCTGTACCCCGTGGACTTGACGCCCCCGGTGCGCGAACTCACGCCCTTCCAGACCGAAATCTTCGCCATGAACCTCATCAACAAGGACCGGCGCCTCACGGAGATACTCTTGAACGAGGGCTCCTGCGACCTCTCCTACGAGCTTCCGGGCAAGGCCCGCTTCCGCGTGAACATATTCTCCCAGCGGGGCACCTACTCGGTGGTCCTCCGGAAGCTTGAAAGCAAGATCCCCACCATCCAGGACCTGGGTCTTCCCCAGGCCTTCTTCAAGATGGGCAAGGAGAAGAACGGAATAATCCTGGTTACGGGCGCCACGGGAAGCGGTAAATCAACCTCGCTGGCGGCCCTCTTGAACGAGATCAACGAGGCCGAGAGCTACCACATAGTTACCCTCGAGGACCCCGTGGAGTACCAGCACCCCCACAAGAAGGCCACCTTCAACCAAAGGGAGCTGGGCACCGACTTCGACTCCTTCTCCCGGGGGCTCAGGGCCGCCATGCGCCAAGCCCCCAAGGTGATCCTGGTGGGCGAAATGCGCGACCGGGAAACCGTGGAGATCGCCCTTTCCGCCGCGGAAACCGGGCACCTGGTCATGAGCACGCTCCACACCATCGACTCGGGCCAGACCATCAACCGGATCCTGGGCATGTTCAACACCGAGGAGGAGAACCAGATAAGGATCCGCCTCGCGGACACCATCCGCTGGGTTGTGTGCCAGAGGCTCCTTCCCAAGGTGGGCGGCGGCCGGGTGGCGGCCTTCGAGATCATGGGCTCCAACATCCGCGTGAAGGACACCATCCTCCACGGCGAGAGCGAGGGCAAGACCTTCTACGAGATCATCCAGCAGGGCGCGGCCTTCGGAATGACCACCTTCGACGACTACATCGTCTCCCTCTACGAGCGCGGCTTCATCACCGAGGCCACCGGCGCGGCCTACGCATCCCACAAGGCCGTGGTGGGCCGGGGCATCGACGCCGTGAAGAGCGCGCGGGGCGAATCCACATCCGACATCGACCACCTGGAGGTCGACAACGCCTATGGAAAAAATATCAAGTAAAAACGGGGGACTATAGACATGGACGTCGTGTGCTCCAACTGCCGGGCCCAGTTCAAAATCCCCGACGAAAAGATACCCAAGGGCAAGGTGGTGCTGGTTCCCTGCCCCAAGTGCAAGGAGAAGTTCGCCGTGGACACCCGGGAGAAAAACGGCGCTCCCGCACCCAACGGCAAGGCGGCGAACGGCAAGGCCCCCGCGCCGCCGGCGGCCCAGGCCGCGCCCGCCCGCAAGAGCCTGGCCGACGAGGTCTCGGCGGGCCAGTACGACGCCGCGGACAAGCCCTTCGACTACATCGACGAGGGCACCCTGACGGCTCTTGTGTGCGACTCCGACTCCGGCATCAAGGCCCGCGTGCGCGCCGCCCTCGAGAGCCTCTCGTACCGGGTGACGGAGGCGTCCACGGCCCGCGAGGCCTTGAAGCAGATGCGCTTCCACGTTTTCGACCTCGTGGTCTTAAACGAGATGTTCGACACGGACCAGGCCGAGAACAACCACGTGCTGAAGTACCTGGGCAGGCTCGCCATCAGCACGCGCCGTCAGATGTTCGTGGCGCTCTTGTCCGCCGAGCAGCGCACCATGGACAACATGGCGGCCTTCACCAAGAGCGTCAACATAATCGTCAACATGAAGAACATCGACGAGGTGGGAAACGTGCTGGGCGCGGGAGTGGCGGACAACAAGAGCTTTTACCGCCCCTTCAACGAAACCCTGAAAAAGCTGGGAAGACTGTAAGGAGCCGCCGAGATGACGAAGGCAATGTTTCACGCGCTTGCGCCGGTCCTCCTCCTTGCCGCGGCCTTGATTTCAGGGTGCGGAATGAAGGTCCAGCCGCTTTCCAACAAGTCGGACTGGAGCTTCGGCGAGGCCCTGGACGCCCAGAAACGGGGCCAGTACGAGGCGGCCATCATCCATTACACGCGCTTCATCCAGGAAAATCAGGGGAAACCAGCCCGGTTGGCCCCGGCCTACAACAACAGGGCCGGCGTCTACCGGGCCATCAAGGACAACGACAAGGCCCTTGCCGACTACAACCAGGCCGTGGACCTGTCCTCGCCCGAGACCCGATGGGAGTACCTCATGCAGCGGGGGGTGTTCCTGTACGACACCGGCGCCACGGACGACGCCCTGGCCGATTTCGAAGGCGTGATAGCCCGGAATCCAGGGCACAAGCCGGCCTACTACTACCGGGGCCTGTGCTGGAAGCGCAAGGGCGACCTGAGCCGCGCGGAAGAAGATTTCAAGAAGGCCAAGTAAAACCCCCGGCCCCTTGCAACGGGCCGGTCATCCTTTTGGAACTTAAAGAGGTGTTTTCATGTTTTCCGGTACGTTCACGGCGCTCGTTACGCCGTTCAAGAATGGTTTCGTCGACGGCCCGGGTCTCGACTCCCTGGTGGACTTCCAGGTGGCCTGCGGTATCTCGGGCGTGCTGGCGGTGGGCACCACGGGCGAGAGCCCCACGCTTTCCTGGGAGGAGCACCACACCGTGACCGGGCGCGTGGCCCGGCGCGCCTCGGGAAAGGTGACCCGCATAGCCGGCGCGGGCTCCAACAATACCGGCGAGGCGCTGGCCGCCACCAAGTTCGCGGCCGAGCAGGGCGCCGAAGCGGTCCTCTTGGTGGACCCCTACTACAACGGCCCAAGCTCGCTGGAGATCCGGCGGGAGTACCTGGAGCCCGTGGCGGCGGCCTTTCCCGACATGGCCGTCATTCCCTACGTCATACCCGGCCGCACCGGGGCCCAGCTCCTTCCCGAGGACCTGGCCCTTATCCACCGCTCCCACAAAAACGTGAGCGCGGTCAAGGAGGCCACGGGCGACATCGAGAACATGCGCAAGACCCGCGCGCTTTGCGGCAAGGACTTCATCATCCTCTCCGGGGACGACGACAAGACCATGACCATGATGACGGACCCCCTCATCAAGGCCTCGGGCGTGATCTCGGTGGTCTCCAACGTGGCCCCCAAGGCCGTTTCCGAGATGGTGGGCCACGTGCTTTCGGGCAACATGGAGGAGGCCCGGCGCTTCGAGAAGGCCTTAAAGCCCCTATTCTCGCTGGTGGTGGTGAACACCATGGAAAGCTCGGCCGTGGGCGAGGTCAAGTGCCGGGCCCGCAACCCGCTGCCCATAAAGACCCTCATGGCCATCCTCGGGATGCCCTCCGGCCCCTGCCGCAGGCCCCTGGGGAAGATGACCCGAAAGGGCCTGGAAACCGTGCTCTCGGCGGCCCGGAAGGTCCAGGCCGAAACGCCCTGGGTCCTATCGCCCATTGCCGATCACTTCAGGGTGAATCTCGAGGCCCGCCTGAACGACCCCAGGAGCTGGGAAGGCCTGGCCTACGACGATTATTGACGAGCGCAACCGAGGGGGGAGCCCTTTTTGAGCAGGGGCTTCCCCCCTCCCCACCCATCGAAGGCCGCCGGGGCCTTTCGAGTATTCACATCCAAAAAGCCTTCCATTCCAAAGTATTGCAGCCTTTTGGCCCAGCCCTGCCCCCGTTTTAAACGGCTCCGCCCGATAAGCGCCCTCGACCCAGGACCTTTGCGTCTCCCTCCCCAGGCCGCGCGACGCCGATTGACTTTCCCGGCGCCAGGGCCCACAATCGTTAAGGTGTCAAGTTTTTCGCGGGAAAGAAGAAGACCACATGGAAGAAGGAAGGAGGGCGCGGGCCTTGGGCCTGTGCTCGGGCGGGCTGGACAGCATTCTCTCGGCCCTTGTGCTCCGGGACCAGGGAATCGAGGTCCACTGGGTTACCTTCGAGACTCCTTTTTTCTCGGCCGGAAAGGCGCGGGAGGCCTCCAGGATGACGGGGGTGCCGCTTCGGGTGGAGAGGATCACGGAGGTCTATCTTTCCATGCTGCGGAACCCCAGGCTGGGCTACGGCAAGAACATGAACCCCTGCCCGGACTGCCACGCCCTGATGTTTCAGCTTGCCGGGCGCATCATGGAGGAGGAGGGCTACGACTTTCTGTTCTCCGGCGAGGTGCTGGCCCAGCGGCCCATGAGCCAGAACCGGCCGGCCTTAGGCTACGTCGTTAAGCACTCGGGCTACGCGGGGCGGATACTTCGGCCCCTTTGCGCCAAGAGGCTTCCCCCAACGGAGCCGGAGCTAGCGGGCTTGGTGGACCGCGAGCGGCTCCTGGACCTCGCGGGCCGCAGCCGCAAGCCCCAAATGGCGCTTGCCGAGCGTTACGGAATAACGAGCTACCCCACGCCCGCCGGCGGCTGCCTCCTTACGGACGCCGGTTTTTCCAGGCGGCTCGCGGACCTTTTCGCCCACGAGACGGAGCGGCCCTTTACCGAACGAGACCTCGATCTCCTGAAGTACGGCCGGCACCTTCGCTTGAGCCCCACGGTCAAGGCCGTGGTGGGGCGGCAGGAGGCGGAAAACGCGCGCATCGAGGAGCTTTTCGATCCCGCCGCCGACGTCCTGGTGGGCCTGGCCCCGCTTCCCGGGCCGCGGGTGCTGGTTCCCTACGGCGCTCCGCCGGAGCTTCTCGAAAAGGCGGCGGGCCTGTGCCTTTTCTACGCTTCCAAGAAGATTCAGGGGCCTGTCCCGGCAAGGCTCACGGGCCCGGGCGGGCTTTCGCGGACCCTTTTGGTCAAGGCGCTCGAACGCTCGGAGGTGGAGTCGCTGATTCTCTAACCCATAGCCATAATCTTTGCCCTTTCGCGGCGCTTCGGGCGCTTCCATGCGAAGCCCTGGAAAACCCGCGGGTCGCGCTGCGGCGCAGCGCGACCCGCTAACATCGGGGGTCCGGGGGCGGGCCGTTTTCATGCTTTGGGCCCCCGGCCGCCGGAGGCATATCTTTTTATGGAAAAAATTTACGGAAACACGGGGGGGCTGGGGGCGCGGGAGGAGAACGCGCTCCTGAGATTCTACCGGCGCAGGGTTCCGCCGGAGCAGCCCATCTCGCGGGAGCTGGCCCTGGACGCCGGCCGGCTTTCGCGGGAGCTTCGGCGGCGGATAGGCTTTCTGATCGACCGGAGCGGGATCGTGACCCACGTGATCCTGGGGGATTACGCATCCATCAAGCTTCCGGGGCTTTCGGCGGAGCGGCGCGGCCTGGGCAGGCTCGCGGGCGTAAGGTTCGTCACGACGCGGCTCGAAGGGGAGGGGCCCTGCGATGAGGACTTAACCGAGCTTGTCTTGAAGCGGCTGGATCTTCTGGTCTCCATTTCGGTGGGGGAGGACGGGGTCCCGAGGCTCTTTTCCACGGCCCACGTGTCGCCCGGCGAGAACGCGCGGCAGCCGCACACGCTCCTCCCGCCGGTGGACGCCTCCGGGCTCGACATGGGCGTTTCCGGGCTCATCGCGGCCATCGAGGAGGAGCTGGAAAGGCTGCGGCCCTTGAGGAAGACCGGGGACACCGCGCCCCGGGCCATCCTGGTCTCCGTCACCAACGCCCCGAAAAACGCGGCGCGGGAGCACATGGACGAGCTTATGGAGCTTGCCAAAAGCGCCGGAATCGTGGTGGCCGGTGAGGTGATCCAGCATAGGGCCCACCCGGACCCCAAGACCCACATGGGCCGCGGCAAGATGGACGAGGTGGGGCTCCTGGCCGTGTCCCGGGACGCGAACCTCTTGATATTCGACCAGGAGCTTTCGCCCTCCCAGATCGGGGCCGTGTCGGAGCGGCTCGACATGGCCGCCGTGGACCGCACCCAGCTCATCCTGGACATCTTCGCCCAGCGCGCCAGGACCAGCGAGGGAAAGCTCCAGGTGGAGCTGGCCCAGTTGAAGTACCTGCTGCCGCGCCTCGTGGGGAAGAACCCGGCCCTGTCGCGCCTGGCGGGCGGCATCGGAACGCGCGGCCCCGGGGAAAGCAAGCTCGAGATCGACCGCCGACGCGCCCGCGAGCGCATAGCCCGCATCGAAAAGGAGCTGGCCGCAGTCAAGAAGAAACGGGGCGTCCAGCGTTCGAGAAGGTCCAAGGCGGGGCTGCCGGTGGTCTCCATCGTTGGCTACACCAACGCCGGAAAATCCACGCTTTTAAACGCCCTGACCGGCTCGGAGGTCCTTACCCAGGACCTCCTGTTCGCAACCTTAGACCCGTCGAGCCGCCGCCTGCGCTTTCCGGAGGAGCGGGAGATCATCATAACCGACACCGTGGGCTTCATCCGGGACCTCCCCAAGGACCTCGTCACCGCTTTTTCCGCGACGCTCGAAGAGCTTTCCCACGCGGACCTTTTGCTTCACGTGGCGGACGCGGCCTCCCAGGGCCTCGAGGAACGCATGGAAAGCGTGGAAAAAATCCTGGAAAAGCTCGACCTCGACCGCATCCCCACCCTCAAGGTCCTGAACAAGTGCGACCTCCTGGACGAGGACGAGGCCCAGGTCCTGGCCCGACGCGTGGGCGGCGTGGCCGTCTCGGCCCGCAAGCCGGAAACCCTCGTTCCGCTCCTTTCCCACATGGAAAACCTCTTGTTCCACCGCCGCGACGATACGTGAAGGTAAGGATTGCGGGGGGAGGGGAAGGGGAAAACCTTTTGCGCGCAAAAGGTTTTCCCCTTCCC
>JAKAGN010000351.1 GCA_021815525.1 Deltaproteobacteria bacterium | reverse complement strand
CGGCTCCTTGACCTTGGGGGACTGACGGCCCTTAAAAACAACTGAAAAGTGAACATGATATGAACGCGAAAAAAATCTGGCTTAAACTGGCAAGGCAAGCGAAGCCCCCCTTAAGACCTGTTTATTAATAATCCGCTTTATGCTATCGTGGCTTCAACTTTGACGGCAGGTTCGAGAAAACCCTACTCGCCCAATTGTCAAGCCCATCGGGCTCAATGTGCATAAAAATGTAACTATCTTTAAAAATTAGCAATATTCATTTATACCGAATTTGTTCACGAAACGCATTTCGTGAACAAATCGTCAAAAGGAACTAACCGATGCAGCCTAACGCAAAGCCCGGTTTTCTAGATTTCTTCGCAGGCAGCGGCTTGGTGGCCGAGGCCTTGAAGGAATTTTTTCAAACCGTGTGGGCAAATGACATTTGCGAAAAAAAAGCCCGGGTTTTTTGCGCCAATCATGATAAAAAATTTTTTCATCTCGGTTCGATAGAAGAAGTGCGCGGCGCAGACCTTCCAAACGCTCTTTTGTCCTGGGGCAGCTTCCCTTGCCAGGACCTTTCGCTTGCTGGCAATATGGGCGGCCTGGAAAGCTCCAGGAGCGGTTTGGTTTGGCAATGGCTTCGGGTGATGGACGAACTTCCTCAAAAGTCTCCCCTGGCTGTGGCGGAAAATGTCATTGGCCTTATTTCCGCAGCAAAGGGTGAACATTACCGCAAGCTGCACAACGCCCTTGTCGAGCGCGGCTACCGGGTCGGCGCAATCGTCCTCGACGCCTCTTACTGGCTGCCTCAGTCAAGGAAAAGGGTGTTCGTCATCGCCGTTGACAGCAGGATTTCAACAGGGCAGTTTGAAACCGACCATCCGATATGGTGCCATCCATCCTCTATTATAAGCGCCGCGCAAGGGCTTGAAAACTGGGTTTGGTGGAGCCTGCCAAAACCCAAGGCAAGAAAAAGCAGGCTTGATGATCTGATTGATTTCTCAGCACCTTGCGATGAACCGGAAAAACAGGCCCGCCTTTTGGGCATGGTTCCCGAAAAGCACCGCGAAAAAATAGCCGCAGCCGCCAGAAGTGGAAAGGGCGTTTTTCCCGGCTACAAGCGCATAAGGCAAGGTCGGCAGGTTCTTGAGCTTCGCTTCGATGGGGTGGCCGGATGCCTCAGAACGCCGGAAGGCGGGAGCAGCAGGCAATTTCTGGTTATCAAGGAGAACGGAACGCTAAAAACCCGTTTGCTTACAATTAAAGAAGCCGCCGCCCTGATGGGCGCACAAAAATATGAAATCCCCGGAACTTATAACGACGGCTACAGGGCCATGGGAGATGCGGTCGCGGTTCCGGTGGCGCGTTATCTCGCGGAAAATCTGCTTTCTCCTTTGGCTAAATTGATTAAGGAAAGAGGTCTTTGATGTCTATTGGCGACGAACTTAAAGAGTTTGCAAGAAATAATGCAATGAGAGGCAAGGGGGCGATTTGCGTTGCGCTTGTGGTTACAAGGCATGGAAAAACACTCGGCTTGCCGCTTGATCCCGAAAAGCTGCTTACCGAAGGCGGCGGGCAGGTCATGGGCCTGGGCAAAGCCGCCGTCCAGGGCATACTTAAAGATCACGGCCTTACCAGGGTTCTGGCCGAGGAAGGCGGGCGCACCAGTCGCGGCAGCGTCGGGAACATGCGCAATTACATCGCTTTCCTGAATTATCTGAATTCAAAAGGCTCTGTCGACCTGGATCAGATTGAAGAATGGTGGATGGACCGGGTTCGGGAATTTTTTGCAGCAAAGCCGTTCGTGCTCCGTCTGGATGCCGCCAAATCATTGCGGGCGGTCATTCGTGACCTGTTGTCACAAGCGGAAAAGAGGCAGGCCCAAGCCAAGGGTTCTACGTTGGTGGGAACCTTGCTCCAGCATTTGGTCGGCGCCAAACTGAATCTTCTCCTCGATTCGCCGCTGAAACACCATGGAGCCAACGTCGCTGATGAGGTTTCGGGCCGGGAGGGTGACTTCATAATTGAAGATGTGGCGATTCATGTCACTACTGCCCCAACTGACGCCTTAATCCGCAAATGTCATAGAAATATCGAGCGGGGCATAAAGCCTCTCATTATCACCACGTCCAAGGGCTCTGGCGCGGCTTATGTGTTTGCCGAGCAAATCGGCATTGAGGAAAGGATTGATGTTTTCGAGGCTGAACAGTTTCTCGCAGGCAATGTCTACGAGATCGGCAAGTTCGCCCAGGCGGGACGGCGCACTACGGTGGAGCAGTTGATCACAGCGTACAACGCAATTGTTGACGAATGCGAAACCGATCCGGGCTTGAGGATCGAAATATCCCGATGACCGACGTTTTCCCTCCCGAAAAGCGCAGCTGGATAATGAGCCGCGTTCGGGATAAAGACACTTCCCCGGAGCGCCGGGTGCGGTCCATTGCCCACGGGCTTGGCTACCGCTACCGGCTTCACCGCAATGACCTGCCCGGCAACCCCGATATTGTATTTCCCTCCCGGAAAAAAATGATCTTTGTCCACGGCTGCTTCTGGCACGGCCATAATTGCCGCCGTGGGCGCCGAATCCCCAAGGCCAACGCTGAATACTGGATCGAAAAAATCCGAAGGAACGTCGAACGAGACGCCTTGAATCAGGCCAAGCTCGCGTCACTTGGATGGGACGTTCTAGTGATTTGGGAGTGTGAAACAAGAGACCCAGAATCGCTTTCAAACAGCATACGTAGGTTTGCTGAAAATCATTGAATTGAGGAGCGTGCTCTTTTGTACGTGACCGAAATTGGCTTTGATGCGTGACACCGCTGATCGCGTTTTACCGGGCTGTCAACGAAATTCCATGTCGATGACCACTTCCCCGCCGGGCTCCACGGATGTCACCGCGTGGGGGTAGCGTTTCTCGAACACGGTGGTCATGGGGACGTTGTCGCGGAGCACCGTGGCGGTGAACCCCTTGTAGCCGTTCTCGCGGGCGATCTTTTCGAGGGTGTCCAGAAGATAGGATGCGATGCCCAGGCGCTGGTAGTTCTCCCGCGTCACGAAGGCCACCTCGGCCCAGCCCTTGCGGTCCGTCACGGCGTAGGAGCCCACCGCCACTATTTCCTTGTAGCCCCCCTTGGGCCCCAAGCCTATGATGGTCATGTTCTTGCGGTAGTCCACCGAGGCCCACTGCTTCTGCACCACGGCGTGGGAAAAGAGGCGCTTTAGGTGAAAGAAGCGGTAGTAGATGGACTCGTCCCCGAGCGAGTACAGGAAGTCGCGGTAGGCCACCTCGTCCGAGGGCAGAAGCGCGCGGAACTCCACGGTGCGGCCGTTTTTCAGGCACACCGCGGTCTTGTAGTCCTCGAGGAACAGGAGGTCGTCCTCCGGGGGGGGCATCTGGTCCGCGAAGATGTAGCGCCGCGCCTTGGCCGCTTCGATGAGCTCGCTCCGAAACTTGGGGTGGGCGATCTGGGATAGCTCCAGGACCCTTTGGTAGATGCTCTGGCCGGCCAGCTCGGCTATGCCGTACTCGGTCACCACGAAGTTGACGTCGCCCCGGGTGGTGGCCACCCCGGCGCCCTCGGAAAGATGCGGCACGATGCGGGAGACCTGGCCGTTCTTGGCGGTGCTGGGAAGCGCGATGATGGAAAAGCCCCCCTTGGACATGGCCGAGCCCCGAAGGAAATCCACCTGGTCGCCGATGCCGGAGTAAAAGACGTAGCCCATGGAGTCGGTGCACACCTGGCCGGTGAGGTCCACCTCGAGGGCCGACGATATGGATATGAAGCGGTCGTTCCGCGCGATGACGGAGGGGTCGTTCACGAACTCGGAGCTTCGGAAGTAGTAGAGGGGGTTGTTGTCCACGTGCTCGTAG
>JAKAGN010000350.1 GCA_021815525.1 Deltaproteobacteria bacterium | reverse complement strand
CGAAGGCCTCGGCCATCAGCTCCAGGTTGTTGGCGCCGTAACCCAAAAAGAGGATCAACGGTTTCTTTTCCAGGTGGCCTCCTTCGAGACGCCCTTGATCAGGAGCATCCTTTCCGCCGCCGGGGATTTTGCAACAATCCGCACGCGCCCATCAAGCGGCCGGCGGCGCGGCCTTCGGGAGTCTCTCCCTTGGGAGCACTATGCGGAAGGTGGTGCCCTGGCCGGGCTCGGAGGTGAGGTCTATGCGCCCGCCGTGCTCGGTGACGATCTTCTTGGTCATGAGAAGCCCCAGGCCCGTGCCGCCCGAGCCCTTGGTGGTGAAGAAGTTGGTGAAGACCTTCTTCTTGACCTCGTAATCCATGCCGGTGCCGTCGTCGGTCACCTCATAGACGAGCGCATCCTCCTCCTCGCCCGTTTTGACGGTCACGCGGCACTCGGGCTTGTCGCTCATGCGGCAGGCGTCTATGGCGTTTCCCACGAGGTTCGTGAGGCACTCGTGCATGCCCTCGTAATCAAGGTTCGCGGGGCGGATGTCCGGCGCCTCCTCGTGGGTGAGGCTTATGTTGAGCTCCCTGGCTTTCGCGGCGTAGAGGTCCACCACCTCCTTGGCTATGGCGGCCGGCTCGCACTTTTGGGCCCGGATCTGCCGGCCCTTGGAAAAGCTCAGGAACTCCTTCACGAACACCGATATGCGCTCCACGTTCCGGGAAAGCATGTCCAGGCCCTGGGCCAGGCGCTCGGCCTTTCCGGTCCTCATGCCGCTTGTTAGCATGTAGAGCCCGCCCTCGAGGCCGGTGATCAGGTTCTTCACCCCGTGGGCGAGGCCCGCCACGGTCTGGCCGACCGCGGCCAGGCGCTCGGCGGTGAGCTTCTCCTTTTCGAGCTGCTTCACCTTCCGAAGGTCCTGCACCGAAAAGGCCATGCCGATGTTCCTGTCCCCCACCGTGAGGCGCATCCCCACGAGGCGGGCGGGCACCTCCTCGCCGTCCAGAGTGGTTATGGCCGCGTCGGGATGGTACACGTAGGCCGGGGCCTGGGCCACCCAGTCCAGGAACCCATCCGGGAGCATGGCGGCAAGCTCCCGGCGCGTCACGGTGTGGCCGTCCGGGACGTTCATGAGGGAACGGGCCGCGGGGTTGAAGATGGTGACCCGCTTCTCGTCCAAGGCTATTATGCCGTCTATCGAGGTTGCGATCATGGCTTCCATGACGCTGTGAGCTATGGTCAGCTCGTCTTCGAGCTTCAGGGTCTGGGTTATGTCCACGCCCATCTCCATGACGTGGTCGAAGCGGCTCTCGTCCAGGCCCATGGGTACCGTGGTGACCAGAAGGTCCACCCGCTCGCCGGAAAGGTCCCGCACCACCGAGTGCGCCGTGTGGAGCTTGCCGTCCTCCAGCGTCTTCCTCGCCGGGCAGTCCACGCATTCACGGTCCAGGCGCTTGAAGCCCTCGTAGCACTTCTTCCCGTCTATGGGGCCGAAGCTCTCCCGGACGCGCCGGTTGGTCTTCACAACGTTCAGGTTTCTGTCCAGTATGGCGATGTTGCAGGGCACCTGGTCGAAAAGAAGATCGTGGTCCTTCTTGATGCGCTCGGTCTCGGTGATGTCCGTGGAGATTTCCACCAGGAAGACCACGCGCCCGTTCTCGTCGGTGACCGGAAGCGTGTGCTTGATGTAGCGGGTGAGCCGCCCGTGCCGGTCGTAGCCCTCCTCCTCGTTCACCCGCGGCAGCCCGTCGTCGAAGGCCGCGCTTCCCTTGCACAGCACGCAGACCTCGTTCCTTCCCTTGTACACGGAGTAGCATTTCCTGTCCCGCCAGGGCCCGAACATCTCCTCGAAGGCGGCGTTGGCCTTGACGAGGTTAAAGTCCCGGTCTATGACCGCCACCGCCATGGGAACGGAGTCGAAGAGGCTTTCCCGGATCCAGTTGTCGAGATCGGCCAGGGTTTTCGGCATGGCGCATCCTTCATCAAGCTTTAAAATAGGCTTATCATGAAGCCTGGGTAAAAACGATGAAGTGCAAGGCGCGTGAAAAGCGAACGAGGGAACGTACTTTTCGTACGTGGCCGACGTTTGCTTTGAAACGCAACGCAACAATTCGCGTTTTTAGACAGGCTGTCGGCCGTCATCCGACGAGCCGCTTCACAATGGACTTCATGGCCGCAAGGTTCACCGGTTTTTCCAGGAAACCCTGGGGCGGCGGCACCTGGTCGTCGCCGGCAAGGCTTGCGAAATCCGTTTCCAGCATCTCCCGCGTGACCTGCATCCCCGAGAAGAGCACCACCGGAGTATCCCCAAGGCGCGGATCGCCCCGAAGCTCCCTGTAGAGCGAAATCCCGGAGCGGCCCGGCATCATGATGTCGAGGATGATGAGGTCCGGAGCTTTCCGGGCCATGGAATCCACCGTGGGCTGCTCGTTTTCGAGGGTCGCGGCCTCGTAACCGGCGTCCTCCAAGGCCGCGGCCAGGTAGGCGCGGATGTCGGGCTCATCGTCGATGATAAGGATTTTCTTCGGCATGAAAACATACGTCTTTCGTAAGCCCGCCGGGCGCTTCACCGAACGGGCGGAAGGATTTTCCGGGCTGGGGCGGCTTGGTTCCGACCCTTCAAGTGGGAATCTAACAGAATCGCGGAGTTTAGGCAATCGGTGGATAAGGGATGGGGAAAAAGACGTGGGGGGGCCCATCGTGAGAAAAGCCGCGGCCGTTTTTTCATCGCTGGCGCAACCAACCGAAATGCATTGAGGCTGGCGGGAAAGAGCCCCCATGCCACCCCCTCGGGCTATCTGATTCTAAGCGCTAAATCGACCCAGGGGCTGTTGAATCCTCGAAAAAAGTTCAGACGCGGCCTTTATGAGGCTCATACGCGCCGGGTCAAAGGCGTCGGTAAGGAATCGGTTTTCCAGATAGAGGGCGCCCCTTTTCCAGTCGGTTTCAACCGGGCCGCAAAAAACGCTTCGGGGTGCGAGATTTTTCGATTTGCGGTACCTTGGGGGCACATCCTCCTTCTCCATGTCGGGCACAAACACCCAGCTCCCGAGTTTTATGGCTTTTCGGGCGAAATGGCGGGCCAGATCATCGCCGGCAATGGATTCCGCTGCGTCTTCGTCATCCCAGGCGCCTTCACCCCAAACGGCTTTAACGGCCATAACACTTTGTCCCTTAACGAAAACGCACCCGTAGCTCGCGCCCGCAAGGGGGCACAGGAGTTTCAGGAAAACCCCAGCCTTGTCCTCGGGGGACGCCGCCCTTACCTTCTCCTCCAGCTCGGCCAGAATCTTTGACGGGTCGGCAAGCCCGGCCAGAAACGGACGCTCTCGGCGGGCCGGGATTTCCGCCGGCTCACCGCCGGGGCGCAAAAAAAGAGCGCCGTACTTTTCATCCAGGCTCCTCACCTTGGCCCCTGCGCCCCATGCGGCATAGGCGCTTCGGGCTTCGGCCATGAGCTTTATCCCTTTCTCGATTTCATCGTTCATGAGGCAAAACTTGGCGAAAAGCTCGAGTCCAAGGGCCTCGAAGTTAGTGAAACCATTATCCTTCGCGCCGTTGATGGCGGCGGCGTACAAGCGGCGCGCATCTTCGCTGCGTCCTTTGACCCGGGCCATTTCCGCGTTCACAAGATCCAGCTTGTGGCGGTTGTTTTGAGGGCAATTTTTTGCCCAGACTGAAAGACGGGCGATCTTTTTTTCAAGGCGCTTTTTATCGGCAAAAGGCGAAGGGCCGGCCAGCATCGAAAGGCAGTCTATCAGCTCGGTTACCGGAAGCGCCTGTGTCCCCACCGCACCGTTGGGGTAATCATCCAATTTTCTGGCGGACTCGGCGGCGCTTTCGTAATTTCCGAACAGATATTCCGTAAGCATCTTGTTGTCATA
>JAKAGN010000349.1 GCA_021815525.1 Deltaproteobacteria bacterium | reverse complement strand
ACCCGAAGGCCATCAGGGTGAAACCGATTTTCTTTTTCATTTTTGCCCTTCTTCCAAAGTGTCAGTGGAGGAGCGGACTTGGGCCGCGAGGATGCGCAAGCCTTTCGACCCAGAGCTTCCGCTCCGCCTTCGGCCTTGGCTTCCATGCCTTATAACAGGATGAAGCCGCAGCCGCAGCCTTCAAGCCTGTCCGGGACCCTGCCAAAATATTATATTAATACCTTTTATGCCGGATATTGTCAAGTTTATGAGAATGCAAGGCGTAAAAACCTGTTGTTTAAAACAACGGTTTCCGGCCTCATTTCTTGAGGTCCGGTCAGCCTGTGAGGCCTGCCGCCAATCGGTCTTGAATGGAAAGGGCTTCCCGGGGACAAGGAAAACGGGGCCTTTTCGGGAAACAGGCCGGTCCGCCAGCCTTTCCCCGCACTCACGTCCTCTCTTTTTCCAAACAGCTTTAAATTTCGGGTGATTATCCATGGCGCGTTCAATTGTTGAACGCTTCCGCCAAGCGTCTACGCGCGGCCCCTTGCGTTCCGGCCAATGCTGCTGTATTCGTCGTTAGTGCAGTCAGTCCATCCTTTAACGCCCCGAACCACTTTAGCGGCAAAGGAGGTCCACATGGCCAAGGAAATCAAAATCGTCGATATTCAGTCGGAATCAAGCGATGAGAAAAAAGAACAGGAGCTTACGCAATTGGTCAATGCCGGCTGGCGAATCGTGGCCGCTGGTGGCAGGGGATATATCACCGGTGGTTTCGTGATTCTTCAGAAGGACTGAAGCCCATCTGCAATTTTGCCAGACGCCGGAAGGAAGCATCCATGAAGCAAGCAGGAACACTGGCCCGCATGGGCGAGGCAGCGGGATTTATCTTGAGCCATGCCATTCCGGGGCGAGCCCATGAAAAAGTGGTGGCCTACTACGCGCTCTTTCAGGATCTTTTCGAGACCGTAAGCGAGGACTCCGGAATTTTATCCATAGGCTACGCGCAAAACCCGGCCGAGGCTGAGCTTTTGGAGGCCCAGAAGGATTTGGTGCGCGTGACGGCGAGAAGCCTCCCCAAAAGCGGCAAATGGCTCGACGTGGGCTGCGGCATAGGCGGCCCGGCCTGCCTCCTGGCCCGCGAGAACCCAGGGGTTTCCATCAGCGGCATCAACATCACCCCGGCCCACGTGGAGCGGGCCAACGCCAGGAAGGACCGGGCGAGGCTTTCGGCGCGGGTGGATTTCCGCCACGGCGACGCCCAGAAGATCCCGTTTCCGGACGGAGGCTTCGACGGCCTCTACGCCATCGAGACGGCCTTCCACTACCCGGACAAGGCCGCCTTCGCCCGCGAGGCCTTCCGGGTGCTCAGGCCCGGGGGCTCTTTTTCCTCGGCCGACATCGTCCTTCCCGACTGGCTCCCGTCGCCCCTGAAGGCCGTCGGCCGGATGATTGCAAGGCCCATGATGGCCTCGCCCCAGGTGTACACGCCGGGCCTGTGGCGGCAAAGCCTGGAAGCCGCGGGCTTTTGCGGCGTTTCCGTGACCGACATATCGAGGGAGACCTTCGGGATGCTGGGCCACTGGCGGGAGCGCCTGCGCGCGCACCGCGGAAGGCTCGCGGGACAGTACTCCGCCCTTTTCCTGGCCTTCGTGGACTTCTACCTGCTCGTCGGTTTGAGGGGACTTGCCCTGAACCCCTTCCGCTACGTCCTTGTGACGGCCCGGAAGCCAGCGTGAATCGCCGATGAAATCCGCCGACAGCCCGAATAGCCCCCCAAGGCCCCCCGCGCGCCCCTTGAAGCGGATAGCGGCGGTGGCGCGGCTTCTCTTCACGCCGCTGGCTCTCGGGTTCATCGTGTGGGCGGGCGTGAAGAACCGCGACGTGCTGGCAGGGGCCCTCAACTCCGCCCGCTGGGACCTCCTGACGGCGGCGGCGCTGATCTGGACCGCCAACCAGGTTTTCGCGCCCTTCTTCGCCCGGCTCATCTTAAACGGCGGAAATTTCCGCGTATCCATCTACCGGGCCTACCGGATACACGCCGACAACCTCCCGGCCCGCTACATTCCTGGCGGCGTGTGGCACTCGGTGGGCCGGGCCGCGGCGTATCACGATCTTTCGGCCCCCGCGCGGCGCATCATCCTGTTTCTCTACCTCGAAAACACCCTGGCGCCCGCCACGGCCCTCATCCTCGGGGGCGCGGCCACGGCCCTTTTCCGGGGCTTTCACGGCTGGGGCGCGGCCGCCGCCGCCGGATTCGGGGTGGGCGTTCTTTCCATCGCCGCCATTCCCATCCTTGGAAAACGCCTGATCCTGGCGGGCGAGGCCTTTCCGCCCAAGATCTACGCCGCGTCCGCGGCCCTCTTCTTCCTCTACTGGGCCGGGGCCGCAGCCGCCTTCGTCACCTTCGTCTCGGCCTTTCCCGGGGCCTTCGCCCTGAAAGCGCCCATGGAGACGGCCGGAGCCTACCTCTTCGCCTGGGCCGCCGGGAACGTGGTGATCGTGGCCCCCCAGGGCCTGGGCGTGTTCGAGACCGTTGCCACCGGGCTTCTGTCGGGGGCAGTCCCGGCGGGCGGAGCCGTGGCGCTTCTGGCCACCTTCCGGGCCGTGGTGCTCTGCTCGGACCTTTTAAGCTTTTTCCTGGCGCGCCTCATCGGCATGGTTCGCCGCAAGCGCCCCTGACCCTTCCCGATTCACCCGCCAAAGGAGGTCAAGATGCCTCTGCGTGTGCAGATAAAGCGGACAAAGGGCTGGAGAATGCCCGAAAACACGGTAAAGGTGGACCGCACCACCCGCTGGGGCAACCCCTTTACGCCCGATCAATGCGGATCGGCCGAAAACGCCGTGGCCTGCCACCGGGCGTGGGTCCTCCGCGACGAGGCGGAGCTTGCGGCGCGTGCCTGCGCGGCCCCTCCCGAAAAGACGCCGCCCGCCATCGAAGAGATCAGGCGCGAGCTTCGCGGAAAAAACCTCGCCTGCTGGTGCGCCCCGGGCGCGCCCTGCCACGCCGACTGGCTCCTCACCCTGGCCAACGATGACTGAGGCCGTTTTGTCCTAAAAGGCAAAGGCATGACGCGGGCTTCCGTTCCGGCGATCCATGCCGGCCCAGTTCCGCCGGGACACGAGCCCCAAAGCCCCGGCTCTCACTCGTCGTCCATCTCTATGCCCTTGCTCGGCATCCCGTACCGGTCCTTAAACCTAACGGTGTCGCCGTCCTTTTCCGCGCTCCCGGCGGGCATCCCGTACCGGTCCTGATATTGGACCTCGTTCCCCCTGCGCCTGGAGCTTCCAGCGGGCATTCCATACTGGTCACGGTACCTTACCGTGTCTCCGTCCTTTTCGGCGCTTCCAGTTGGCATTCCGAACTGGTCCTGGTACGTTACCGTGTCGCCGCGCCGCTCGGCGCTTCCCGTGGGCATCCCGTACTGATCCTGGTAGGTTACCCTGTCGCCGTGCCGATGGGCGCTTCCCGTGGGCATTCCGAACTGGTCCTGGTACTGTATGATTTCATCGTCGCCCGCGGCGGCGAAGCCTGGAAGCGCCAAGGCCAGGAAAAGGAAAAGGAAAAGGAAAAGCCCGAAAAACACCACAAGCCTTTTTTTCATTTTTCCCCCTTTCAACCGCCGCCGGCAAGGGTCCGCCCGCAATCACAGGCCTCAAATACTTTATATATATTGATACACACTTTTCCCATAGTTGTCAAGCCGAAGGGAGCCACGGCCCGTCCATTTTCCGGGCCTCCGCGTTTCCAAAATTTGGCCGATTGAATGCGAAGCCCTCATATTCCTGCGCGGAGCGTTGCGCAGCAACGCGTAGCCATTATCGGGGGTCCGGGGGGACGTAGTCTCCCCGGCCGCCGGAGGCGTTTTTGGAAAGGGGGGTGGGGGTGCGGG
>JAKAGN010000348.1 GCA_021815525.1 Deltaproteobacteria bacterium | reverse complement strand
TTCCTGGCCATCTCCCCGTGCCACACGGCAAGCTTGAGGCCGAAGGTGATGGGCTCGGCGTGGATGCCGTGGGAGCGCCCCATCATGGGGGTGTGCTTGTGCTCCATGGCCCGCTCACGGATTGCGGCGAGGAGCCCGTCCATATCTTCCAGAAGTATCCCGCCGGCCTCCTTCAAAAGCCAGGCGAAGCTCGTATCCAGGACGTCGGAGGAGGTCATGCCCAGGTGGATGTAGCGGGACTCGGGCCCCACGAACTCGGCGACGCTCGTGAGGAAGGCTATGACGTCGTGCTTGGTCTCCCGCTCGATCTCCTCGATGCGGGAAACCGAAAAATCGGCCTTCTGCTCGATTAGCTCCGCCGCGTCCTTGGGGATGCGGCCGATCTCGGCCCAGGCCTTTACGGCCAGGACCTCCACCCTAAGCCAGGCGGCGTAGCGGTTCTGGTCCGTCCAGAGGCGGCCCATTCTTTCACGGGTGTAGCGTGCGATCATGGCAGGATTCCCACGAGGTGCGGCCGTTTTTAGAAAAAAAGCCCATGGGCCGTCAAGTCCTATTTTTCGGCCTTCACGGATTCGGCGCGGATGGTGAACTGGCCCGGAGCGAGCAGGGGGTCGGCCTTCAAGGTTATCTCCACGTGCTGCTTCTGCTCCACGTCGAAAAGGGATTTTCGCTTGTGGTTCAAAAGGTAGTCCGCCACCCCGCCCGGGACCACGCCCTCCACCGCCACCACGTCCTGCTTCTGGGCCTCGGTCCGCAGCTTCCTCAAAATGATGAGGGCCGTGGTCTCCACGGAGGGCACCGCGCCCTTGCCACGGCAGCTGGGGCACTCGATGTAGCTGCCGTACTCCACGGGCGGGCGGATGCGCTGGCGGCTAAGCTCCAGGAGCCCGAACTTGGAGATTTTCCCCACCTTGATGCGGGCCTTGTCCCTCTTGGTGTGGTCCTTCATCGCCTTTTCCACGGCCGCCCTGTGCTTGGCGTCACGCATGTCGATGAAATCCACCACGATGAGTCCCCCCAGGTCCCTAAGCCTAAGCTGCCTCGCTATCTCCTCGGCCGCCTCCATGTTGGTCTGGTAGGCGGTCTTCTCGACGTTGGACTCCTTGGTGGATTTTCCCGAGTTGACGTCAACCGTCACAAGGGCCTCGGTGGGCTGGATGACGAGCGAGCCCCCGGACTTAAGCGGCACCCGGCTTTCGAACACGGCCGCTATCTTGCGCTCCAGCTCGTGCCTTGAAAATATCGGCTTGTCGTCCTTGTGGAGCTTCAAAATCCCCGCGCGCTTGGGGGACTCGGCCGTCAAGAACTCGGTCAGCTCCTCGAAGACCTCCGGGTCGTCCACCAGTACCTGGGTGACGTCCGGGGTGAGATAGTCCCTCACCGCGCGGATGGCCAGGCTCATCTCCTTGTGGAGCGCCACCGGGGCCTTCTCCGCCATGCCCTTCTTCTTGATGCTGCGCCAAAGGCGCATGAGGGTCTGGATGTCCTTGGCGATCACCGTCTTGGTCTGGTCCATCCCGGCCGTGCGCACGATGAGGCCGAAGCCCTCGGGAAGCTTCACGCCGTCCACTATGGTCTTGAGACGCTGGCGCTCGGTCTCGCTTTCGATCTGGCGGGAAACCCCCTTGGTATCGGAGCCCGGCATCAGGACCACGAAACGGCCGGCAAGGGAAATGAAGGTGGTGAGCATGGCCCCCTTTTTTCCCACGGGGTCCTTGGTGACCTGGACCAGAAGCTCCTGGCCGGATTTCAGAAGATCGTTGATGCCGGTGTTGCCGGAGGGCGTATCCTGGTAGTAGTCGCTGTGTATCTCGTGACGCTGGAGAAAGCCGTGGCGGTCGGCGCCGTAGTCCACGAACACGGCCTGGAGGCTTGGCTCCACGCGGGCGATGATCCCCTTGTAAACGTTGCCGCGCGTGACCTCCCGGGCCGCGGTTTCCACGTAGAAACCTTCCAGGTGGCCGTCTTCCAGGATGGCGAAGCGGCATTCCTCGGGATCCAGGGCGTTGATGAGAATTTGGGTGGGCATGGGCTCTTTCGGGCCTCGGATCTTTTTCGGAGGCCGTATTGACGTGTGATGGGAAGGCCGGAAAAAACGGCCGGTTTCCCGCGAAATTAAACTTGGTAACGATTGTTTCGGTTAAAGTCAAGAACTTCCGCCACCAAAAGCGTAACCATTCAGTCTTGCGGGGGAGGGGGAAGGGGACCCTTTTATAAAAGGGTCTCCCTTCCCCCTCCCCCGCGCCCTCTCCCCTATCCCTCCTAAAATTTTCAAATACTTGCGTTGTCAATGAGGGATATGGCGGGGCATGCGACGATGATCCAAGCCATTGGAAATGGCCCTTCACCACCCGTGACTAAAGGGTTACACCAAAAGCCGAAGGCAACGGCCGCCTCCGGCTTACCGATTGACTTTGAACCCGGCCTCTTTTATCCTGAATGCGTGTCGAAGGATACACACTCATCGGCGCGAAAACCCACGGGCGGGCGGCCGCCCTCACCTTTGACGGAAACGGTCAATGTACAAGATCCTGGTTGAAGGCGGACATCGGCTTTCGGGCGAGGTCCGCGTGAGCGGCGCGAAGAACGCGGCCCTGCCCATACTGGCGGCGGGGCTCCTGGCGCCGGGAAGGAGCGTTTTCGAAAACGTCCCGGACTTAAAGGACGTCAAGACCTTCCTGAAGGTCCTGGAGCACCTGGGGGCCTCCTGCTCCTTCCAGGACCACGCGGCCAGCGTGGACGCGGCCTGCTGCGAGCCCAACGAGGCGCCCTACGATCTCGTGCGCACCATGCGGGCCTCTGTCCTGGTCCTGGGGCCCCTGGTGGCCCGCTGCGGGCGGGCGCGGGTGTCTCTTCCCGGCGGCTGCGCCATAGGCGCGCGCCCCATCGACCTTCACCTAAAGGGCCTCGAAGCCCTGGGGGCCAAGGTGTCGCTGGCCCACGGATACGTGGAGGTCACGGCCGGCCGCCTGGCGGGCGCGGACATCTATCTCGACATGCCCACGGTGACCGGCACCGAGAACCTCATGATGGCCGCGGCCCTGGCGAAGGGCGTCACGACTTTGCGCAACGCGGCCCGGGAGCCGGAGATAGCGGCCCTGGCGGACGTGCTGAACCTCATGGGCGCGCGGGTCTCGGGCGCGGGAACGGCCGTCGTCACGGTGGAGGGCGCGGAGACGCTCTCGCCGGCCCGCTACACCGTCATCCCGGACCGCATCGAGACCGGCACCTACATGGCGGCCGCGGCGCTCACCAGGGGGGACGTGACCCTCACCGCCGCGCGCCCCGATCATTTGGACGCGGTGATCTCCAAGATGCGCAGCGCCGGCGTCGGAATCGAGACCGCCGGGGACAGCATAAGGGTGAAGGGGCCCGAGCGCATCAGGAGCGTGGACTTGACCACCGCGCCGCACCCGGGCTTTCCCACCGACATGCAGGCCCAGTTCATGGTGATGATGTGCGTGGCGGACGGCAACTCCGTCATGAACGAGACCATCTTCGAGAACCGCTTCATCCACGTGAGCGAGCTTCGGCGCCTGGGGGCGGACATCACCGTGACCGGAAACACGGCGGTGGTGCGGGGAGTTCCGCGCCTTTTGGGAGCGCCCGTCATGGCCTCGGACCTGAGGGCCTCGGCCTCGCTCATCCTTGCCGGGCTCGTGGCCTCGGGCGTAACGGAGGTCCACCGGGTCTACCACCTAGACCGGGGCTATGAAGCCATCGAAAAGAAGCTCACGGCCCTCGGAGCCGTCATCAGCCGCGTCTGGGAGGACTGAGGCCGGGCTCTTCGCAAGGCCCCTGGTTCCCGCGGCCCTCGCCTTCATGGCCGGGATCCTCGCCGGCGACCTCGCCCCGGGCCGCGGATCATTCGCCC
>JAKAGN010000347.1 GCA_021815525.1 Deltaproteobacteria bacterium | reverse complement strand
ACCGCCCCCGGACCCCCGATATGGCGGAGCCTTGCTCCGCAAGGCTCCGCGCGTTATCCAGGGCTTCGCATTCGGCCGCTCGGCGATTTCGGCGCGGAATACGAATGGTTGTCGTTGGAGCGTTCAATTTTTGAACGTTCAAATCATGAACACTGGCAGCTACCGGAAGTTTAAGAGAAAAAATTTACCCATATCTTCCGGGCACGCGCGCCCGTGGATCCTTTTCCATTGATACAAGATGAAATCCCTTCTCCAAAAGCTTCTTGCCCATCCCAAGGCCCGAGGGCTGGATCCCGACGCGCCGGGGACCACCCTCGCCCGCCGGGAAATCATCGCGGAAAAGCCCTTTTTGAAAAGGCTCTACGAGGACTGGTACGGGATGCTGGCCGCTGCGGTCCCCGAAGGCCCGGGGCGCGTGGCGGAGCTGGGCTCGGGCGGCGGCTTCCTGGCCTCGGCGATTCCGGGGCTCGTCACGTCGGAGGTCTTCCCGCTTCCGGGGGTGAGCCTTTTGGCGGACGCCCGGGCCCTCCCCTTCCGGCCGGGCTCGCTGAAGGCCCTCATCATGGTGGACGTCTTCCACCACGTGCCCGACTGCCGCCGCTTTCTGAAAAGCGCCGCGGCCTGCGTAAGGCCCGGAGGCGCCATCCTCATGATCGAGCCCTGGAGCACGCCCCTCTCGCGCATCGTTTACCGCAGGCTCCACCACGAGCCCTTCGAGCCCGCCGCCCAAAACTGGGCCTTTCCCTCCACGGGCCCGCTCTCGGGCGCCAACGGCGCGCTTCCGTGGATGGTCTTCCGGCGCGACCGCGCGGACTTCGCCCGCCTCTTCCCCGAGTGGGAGATAGCCGAGATCCGGCCCATGACGCCCTTCGCCTACGTTCTCTCGGGCGGCGTCTCCATGCGTTCGCTCCTGCCCGGCGCGGCCTTCCCCCTGGTCAAGGGCGTGGAAAGGCTTCTTGCTCCCGCCATGCACCACATCGCGCTTTTCGCCTTCATAAGGCTTGCGCGGACGGGGCGCTAGCCGGGGCTTCGCCCAAGCTGTTTACAAACCCGCCGGAATTTCGTTACACTTCCGGATCGTAAACTCCGCTCACGAAATGGATTCTCTTCCGATGGACGATCCCCGCAAGGACTATAACGAAAAGCGCCGGGCCCACTGGGACCGGGTTTCGGCCGCATACGGCCGCCCGGGCCGGGCAGGGGCCTTCTACCACAGGCTCGTGGCCCGCCTTTTTTCCTTCCTGGTGCCCCCGGGCCGGCGGGTGCTGGAGCTGGGCTGCGGCCAGGGCGATCTTCTGGCCGCCCTTGCGCCCTCCTTGGGGGTGGGGGTGGACTTTTCCGGCCGCATGATCGAGGAGGCCCAAAAGCGCCACCCCGGGCTCACCTTCGTAAAGGCCGACGCGGCGGACTTCGACTTTCCCGAAAAGTTCGACTTCATCATCCTCTCGGACCTCGTGAACGACCTGTGGGACGCCCAGGAGGTCCTCCGCCGCCTTTCGCCCCTGTGCCACCCGGGCACGCGGGTTCTGGTCAATTTTTACAACAACCTGTGGCGCGTTCCCCTCGCCGTGGTCCGCAGGCTGGGCCTGGGGGCCGATCTTCTGACCCAGAACTGGTTTTCGCCCCACGACGTCATAAACCTCCTCACCCTCTCGGGCTTCGAGGTCCTGAAACGCAGCATCGGCATCCTGCTGCCCCTCGACATACCGCTCGTCTCGGGCTTCCTTAACCGCTACCTGGTCCATTTCTGGCCCTTCTCCCTCTTCGCCCTGACCAACATCGTGGCCGCGCGCCCGGCTCCCGCCCCCCGCGCCGCGCCGCCCCTCGTGACGGTGGTGATCCCCGCCCGGAACGAGGCCGGCAACATCGCCTCCGCCGTGCCGCGGGTCCCGGAGATGGGCGCGGGCACCGAGATCATCTTCGTGGAGGGCCACTCGAAGGACGACACCTGGGAGGCCATAGAGAAGGCCGTGGCGGAGAACCCCGGCCGCCGGGTGCGCGCCTTCCGCCAGACCGGGGCCGGAAAGGGCGACGCCGTGCGCCTAGGCTTTGAAAAGGCCGCGGGCGAGGTCCTCATGATCCTGGACGCCGACCTCACCATGCCCCCCGAGTACCTGCCCCGCTTCTACGAGGCCCTCGTCTCGGGCCAGGGCGAGTTCGTGAACGGCGTGCGCCTGGTCTACCCCATGGAGGACGGCTCCATGCGCTTCTTGAACATGCTGGGCAACAAGTTCTTCAGCCTCGCCTTCACCTGGCTTTTGGGACAGCCCATCAAGGACACCCTGTGCGGCACCAAGGTCCTCTACAAAAAGGACTACGAGGAGCTTGTCCGCAACCGCTCCTACTTCGGCGACTTCGACCCCTTCGGCGACTTCGACCTTCTTTTCGGCGCCGCTCGCCTCAACCTGAAGATCGTGGAGGTGCCCATCCGCTACCGCTTCCGCACCTACGGCGCCACCAACATCGCGCGCTTCACCCAGGGCTTCGCCCTCCTCAAGATGGCCGCCTTCGCGGCCAGGAGGATCAAGTTCCTGCAAGTGTGAAAGGCTGGCGGAAAACGCGAACTGCGTCGTTGCGCTTCGCCTCGTGGCTCGGTCACGTACAGCAGTACGCTCCCTTCGCCGCTCGCTCGCGCGCCTTGCATTTCATCGTTTTCCGCCAGCCTTTGCGCCGGGCGGAGATCGGCAATGCGTAGCGCGGGTTTTTCTATGCGGCATTGAGTCAAGTCGAATTGAAGCGAGGGAAAGGCGGGCGTTGCGGCCATCGTTGAAAAACCCTCCCAATAAAAGACCGGAATGGATACTTCAAAGAAACTTCATGAAATTTAAATGTGTTGGAGCTGTTCAATTTTTGAACGTTCAAATTTTGAACGCCATAGCCTCGGGCGAAAATTTTGGAGGGAGGGCGCATGGAAAAATCGAGCCGGATATTCGTGGCCGGGCACAGGGGCATGGTGGGCTCGGCCATCGTGCGCAGGCTTGCGGCCGCGGGCTTTGGAAACCTTCTCCTGCGCGGGCGCCGGGAGCTGGACCTTTGCCGGCAGGATGCGGTGGACGCCTTTTTCGCCCAAGAGCGGCCCGAGTACGTTTTCCTGGCGGCCGCCAAGGTGGGGGGCATCCACGCCAACGACGCGAGCCCCGCGGACTTCATCCGCGACAACCTCCTGATCCAGACCCTCGTGGTGGACGCGGCCCATCGCCACGGCGTCAAGAAGCTGGTTTTCCTGGGCTCCTCCTGCATCTACCCCAGGCTCTGCCCGCAGCCCATCCGCGAGGACTACCTCCTGACCGGGCCGCTGGAGCCCACCAACCAGTGGTACGCGGTGGCCAAGATCGCGGGCATCTGGATGTGCCGGGCCTTCGGCCGCCAGCACGGCATGAACGCCGTAAGCCTCATCCCCACGAACCTCTACGGCGAAAACGACAACTTCGACCTCGTGACGAGCCACCTCATGCCCGCCCTCATCCGAAAGGCCCACCTGGCCAAGCTGGCGGCAAAGGGCGACTCGGAAGGAATCGCCCGCGACGAGGCCCGCTTCGGGCCCATCCCCGAAGACGTGCGCGCGGCCATCTCGCGCCCCAAGCCGGTCCTTCCCGTGTGGGGCGACGGAACCCCCCGCCGGGAGTTCCTGCACGTTGACGACCTCGCCGACGCCTCGGTCTTCCTCATGGAGCGCTACGACGGCGAGGAGGCCGTGAACGTGGGGGTGGGCAAGGACGAGACCATCCTCGAGCTCGCCCGCCGCGTGGCCCGCGTGGTGGGCTTTTCCGGCCCCATCGAGCTTTCCCCCGGCTTTCCGGGCGGCACCCCCAGGAAGCTTTTGGACGTCTCCCGCCTCGCGGCCCTCGGCTGGAGCCCCAGGATCGACCTCGACCCCGG
>JAKAGN010000346.1 GCA_021815525.1 Deltaproteobacteria bacterium | reverse complement strand
TCCGGGACCTCCGGGTCTTCAGCATCTTCGCCGGAACCAACGAGATAATGAAGGTGGTGGCCGCCAAAAGCCTGGGGATTTGACGCCGGTTTGCGTTCGGATGGCGAACGGCCGCGGGGGAGGGGGGAACGAGCCGTGAAGACCGTGGTTCTGGGGCGATCCGGAATCCGCATCGGGGCCGTGGTCCTGGGCGGGTGGCAGGCGGGGGGGAGGGACTGGGGAGACCCGCGCGGCGAGGAGGCCTTCCGGGCGCTCCGCGCGGGCCTTGAGGCCGGGGCAGACGCCGTGGATACCGCGGAATCCTACGGGAACGGGCTATCCGAGCGCTTGGTGGGCCGGGCCGTGGCCCCATTTCGGGACCGGGTCACGCTGATCTCCAAGGTCTTCGCCAACCACCTCCACGCCGACGCGGTGGAGGCGGCCTGCGATCGAACGCTATTAAACCTTGGAACGGACCGCATCGACCTTTACATGGTCCACTGGCCGCCGGGCTCCTTCGGCATGAAGCCCGTCCCGGCCGCCGAAACCATGGGGGCTCTTTCGCGCCTGCGCGAGGCCGGGAAGATAAGGGCCGTGGGCCTGTGCAACTTCGGCCTGCCCCAGCTTGAGGACTACGCCCGCCACGGCTCCATAGACGCGGTTTCGGCGCCGCTGTCGCTTTTTTTCCGGAACTCCCTTGGGGAGATAGCGCCCTGGTGCGCGGCGCGCGGAATCGCCTTTTTGGCCTACTCGCCCCTGGCCCAGGGCTTTCTGGCCGGAAACATGGCGGGGCGGACCTTTCCCCCCGGCGACCACCGGAGCCGCAGCAAGCTTTATAAGCCGGATGTCTTCCCCCTGGTCCTCGAATGCGCGGAAAGGCTCCGGGCCGCCTGCGCGCCGCTTGGGATCTCGCCGGCGGCCGCGGCCCTGGCCTGGGTTCTCGCCCGGCCGGGCACGGCCGCCGTGGCCGGCGCCCGCAACGAGGAGCAGGCGCGGGAGAACGTCCGGGCCGGCGGGGTCGTCCTTTCCGGCGATGAGGCGGAGGCCCTTGCCCGGGCCACCGAGCCAGTGGCGCGGCTCTTTCACGGCGACCCCCTCATGTGGGCGCCCCCCGGGAAAAAGCGGAGGATATGATCCGTCCGGCTTTGTGAAAGCCAAAACAGTCTATAATCATTGAAAAATCATCATAGTCTCAACGCTTCGACAAAAATGATGCCGATATGCTTGCACGAAAGGGTACAATGAAAACGGCGGCGGGTTTTTTGCAGCTTCAAGGCCTTGCCCCGTCCCTTTTCGCCGCGTTTGAAACTTTTTGAATTCCAATACCTTGCACTGGCGATGATAAAGTTGGGAACCTCCAAATTTTCCTTGCAATGGGCTTCGGAATCCTTTACAACCGCCGAAAACCAGGGTGACGGGAAATGCTTGGGGGAAGCGCCCCGTTCGCCAGGGAAAACGGTCGGGGGGCACTCCATGAAGGCCAGGACGGCGGGGATCGTTTTCGGGCTCATGCTTTTTTCCGCCGGCGTTCTTCACGCCGAAGGCCCCGCCGTGGTCACCTTGACCGGCAAGGTTCTGGGACACGTCATAGCCGGCGACGACGGCCGCATATACGAGACCGTACCCTCCGCGCAGTCCGAGGCCCTGATGGATTACGCCGGAAACCGAGTCCGCGTGACGGGGGTGATCATCGACGACGGCGAGTGGAGCCGCGTCCTGGACGTGACGGAGTTTTCAGCCGCAGGCCAGGCCGCCACCGCGGCCCAGGTCCCGGGCGGGACCAGCGCGGCCTTCGATCCCCTGCTCCTGCCCGAAACGGCGCCTTCTTCCGAAAAGGAGCCCGAAGCGCCGGCAGCCGTTGACCCCACGGACCTCCGGGCCCGCTGATTCTTCCTTCCACCCAACTCCAAACCGGTCAACTTCCCCAAAAACCTTTTCCGACAGGAGGCGCGACAGAGCGACCCGATGGAAACGGAAAGCCTTTTCAACGAAGACTGGGAGCCTCCCAGTACCACCGCCATGCGGCCCTCTCCGGCCGATGGCATGAATCCCTTTCCCATAACCCCCTCAAAATCAAAGGTCATATCCATTTCCCGAAGGCCGCGCCCCGCTTTCCGCGTGGGCGAGGCCGCGCTGGAGTTCCGCCTCCGCCATTTCCCGGACCTTCCCGAGGCCCTGTGGAACGACTGGCACTGGCAGGTGGCCAACCGCGTCACCGATTCCGCCGCGCTCTCGCGCTTTCTGAGCCTGAGCGAGGGGGAGGCGCGCGCCATCTCGAGCCGCGAGGGCGGGCTCCCGCTCGCAGTCACGCCCTACTACCTCTCACTGGTCTCGCCCCATGACCCGGCCGACCCCCTGCGCCGCACGGTGATCCCCTCCCCGGGCGAGCTTGCGGCGGGCCCCGGCGAGGCCGACGACCCGCTCCACGAGGACGGCAAGAGCCCGGTTCCGGGCCTGGTGCACCGCTACCCGGACCGCGTGCTTTTCCTGGTGACGGGCTTCTGCTCCACCTACTGCCGCTACTGCACCCGCTCCCGCATGGTGGGCCACGCCCAGAGAAAGCGCCTGGGCCGGAGGGACTGGGAGGCGGCCATCGACTACATCGCCAGGACCCCGTCCGTGCGGGACGTCCTCATCTCGGGCGGCGACCCCCTTACCCTTTCCGACGGCGCCCTCTCATGGCTCCTTACGCGCCTCCGGGCCATTCCCCACGTGGAGGTGGTGCGGATCGGCACCAAGGTCCCAATGGTGCTGCCCCAGCGCGTGACCCCGGCCCTGGTGAGGATGCTCAAGGGCTTCCACCCGCTTTGGATCAGCGTCCACGCCGCCCACCCGTCGGAGCTTGGCCCCGAGACGGCCCAGGCCCTCTCTCGCTTAGCCGACGCCGGCATCCCCCTTGGAAGCCAGACGGTGCTGCTTTCCGGCATCAACGACTCCGTGGAGGTGATGAAGGGCCTGATGCAGGGCCTCATGCGGCTCAGGGTCAGGCCCTACTACATCTACCAGTGCGACCCCATCACTGGCTCGGCCCATTTCCGGACCCCGGTTGAGCGGGGCCTCGAAATCCTGCGGGGGCTTAGGGGCCACACCAGCGGCTACGCGGTGCCAAGCTTCGTGGTGGACGCCCCCGGCGGCGGCGGCAAGATACCGCTTCTGCCGGACAGCGTGCGCGGCTGGGACAACGAGGGCCTCGTCCTCGAGAACTACGAGGGCCGCCTCTTCCGCTACCCGGATTTCCGGGCGGGGGCATAATCTCCGTGCTGGTGGGGCTTACCTATGACCTGCGGGACGACTACCGCGCCCTGGGCCTGCCCGAGGAGGACGTCCTCGAGTTCGACTCGGAGGAGACCATCGCCGCCATCGAGGGGACCCTCCAGGCCCTTGGCTACGCCACCCGGCGCATAGGGCGGCTCCAGAGCCTCGTCTCGCGCCTGGCCCAGGACGAGCGCTGGGACATCGTCTTCAACGTCGCGGAAGGCCTCTCGGGCTCGGGCCGGGAGGCCGCCGTGCCGGCCCTTCTCGACTCCTACGGCATCCCCTATACCTTCTCGGACCCCTTGACCCTCTGCGTCACCCTGGACAAGGCCGCGGCCAAGAAGATCGTGCGGCACGCCGGCCTTCCCACGCCGGACTTTGCGGTGTGCGCCGGCGCGGCGGACCTCGCCCGCGTGAGCCTTTCCTTCCCCCTTTTCGTGAAGCCGCTTTCCGAGGGCACGGGAAAGGGCATCGGCGCAAAGTCCCTGGCGCGTTCGCCCGAGGAGCTTCGCTCCGCGGCGGAGGCCCTCATCGCACGCTTCCGCCAGCCGGTCCTGGTGGAAAGCTTCCTCCCCGGCCGCGAGTTCACCGTGGGTATCGCCGGAACAGGCCCCGAGGCGCGGGTCCTGGGGGTCATGGAGGTGA
>JAKAGN010000345.1 GCA_021815525.1 Deltaproteobacteria bacterium | reverse complement strand
CCGCCGCCGCCCGTGGAGGCGCCCGTGGCGCCGGCGCAGCCCGCCCAGGAGACGGCGGTCACGGCCCAGCCCGGCGCGGCCACCGAGACGGCCCAGCCCGCGGCGGCCACCGAGACCACGGCCCCGGCCCCCGAGTCGGCTCCGGCTCCGTAAGGATTTTATCGGCAGCAAGACGCAGGAAGGGACGGGGAGCGCTGGTTCCCCGTCCCTTGTACTTTTCAGGGCCTCGGGTGCTTGCGCCCGCGGCGAAAACGGGGCAGGGGTATGAACGGACCTGGCGGCGCGCGTTTCCGCGCCATTGTCCTGGCCGCGGCGCTGGCCGGGCTTGTTTTTGCGGCCGGCTGCGGCTTGAAGGGGGATCCCGTTCCGCCGGGCGCAGCGGGCAAAGCGCGCCGGGCAGAGGCCGCTGCGCCCGCTCCGGCCGCAAAAAGCCCGCAGGGGGCACCCGCGGCGGGCGAGGCGGTCCCCGCGACGCCGGCCGAAGGCGTCCCGGCCCCTTAACCGGGCTTCGCCGGGCCCGGCCGATTTCACTTTCGCGCCCTCCCGCATCTCCTTGACATCGGGCCTCCCCTCTCTTACAATCCGGACGGTTAAAGGCCGCCGCGCGCGGCGCCGGCGCGCTTCCCGGCAAATTTCCCGCTTAAGGACACGGAATCGCCCTTGAACAGCCCGCGCGACGCGGGAAAAGCCTTTCAAGACCGGCATAACCCGTCAGGGACCCCATGAACTCCACCGACACCGAAATCATCCACCTCATTTTAAACGCCGGCCTCATGGTCCGGTTCGTGCTCTTGACCCTCCTGGGCTTTTCCGTGGGCTGCTGGACGGTCATCTTCACCAAGGGCCTCCAACTCAGGCGGGCGCGGATCGAGACCACCCGTTTCCTGGACGATTTCTGGGAGGCCAAGGACCTGGGGAAGGCCAACACGGCGGCCAAGCGCTACCCGGACTCCCCAGTGGCCAGGGTTTACCACTTGGCCTTCAAGGAGCTGGCCCGGAGCACCCAGGCCCAGGCCGGGGGCGCGGCGGCGGGCGAGGGCGGGGCGGCGCAGCTGGACATCTCCGTCAACGTGGAGCGCTCGCTGCGGCGCGCGGTGCAGACCGAGCTGACGCGGCTCTCCCAGTGGGTGCCCTTCCTGGCCACGGCGGGCAACACCGCCCCCTTCATCGGGCTTTTCGGGACCGTCTGGGGCATCATGACGGCCTTCCGCAACATAGGGCAGGCGGGCTCGGCCTCGCTGGCGGTGGTGGCGCCGGGCATCTCCGAGGCCCTGGTCACCACGGCGGCGGGGCTTGCCGCGGCCATCCCCGCGGTCATCGCCTTCAACCACTTCATGGCCAAGATCCGGGTGGTGGAGTCGGAGATGCGCGCCTTTTCCGCGGACCTCTTGAACCTTCTGGAGCGCCGGCAGGCCTCCGCGCGGGGGGACAACCCATGACCGGGGGCGGCGGCGACGACCGGCTCATGAGCGAGATCAACGTGACGCCCCTTGTGGACGTCATGCTGGTGCTCCTCATCATCTTCATGGTGACGGCCCCCATGATGATCCAGGGTGTTCCGGTGGCCCTGCCGGAGACCAGCGCCGCGCCCATGGACTCCTCCGACGACAACCTGGTGATTTCGGTGAACCGGGCGCGGGAGGTATACATCAACGACTACAAGGCCGACGTGGCCACGCTGGCCGCCAAGCTGGGCCCCATGCACTCGGGCCGGCCCGACCAGCGGGTGTTTCTCCGGGCCGACAAGGACGTCCCCTACGGCCTCGTGGTGGCGGTGATGGCGGCCGTCAAGGAGGCCGGCATCGACAAGCTGGGCGTCGTCACCGAAAAGCCCCAGGTTCCCCCCCCGGCCGGGAAAAAGGACGGGGCCGGGGATAAGAGCCAGGGCGAAAAAAGCGCGAAGGTTCCATGAGCCACGCCTTTTCCATCCGCCCGGGGGGAGACGACAGCCGGCTCCTTGCGGGTATGCTGGGGCTGTCCCTCGCCTGCCACCTCGTGTTCGGCCTTTTGGTGGCGGTGCTGCCGCGCCTCTCGGGGCCCGAGCGCCAGCCCGCGCCCTTCGTGACGGTGGACCTGGTGAGCCTCCCTCCGGCCCCGGTCCAGGCCCCCCAGCCGGCCAGGGCCGCTGCCCCCAAGGCGCCTGAACCCCTGCCGCCCGAGGCAGTGCCTGAGCCCCCGCCCCCCAACCTCGAGCCGGTGGCCAAGGCGGAGCCCGTGAAGGAGCCCGTCAAGGCGCCGGAGCCCAAGGCCGTCAAGGCCCCGGAGGTCAAGACGGCCGCCGCGCCCCCAAAGCCCGCGGAAAAGGTGGGGGCCAAGGCCGCCGAGGCCGCCAAGAAGCCGCCCGAACCCGTGGCCCCCACGCATTCCGTGGACGAGGGGGCCGCCGACGCCGCGGCCCTCAAGAAGGCCCTGGCGGCCGTGGAAAAGCGGGTCAGCACCGAGTCGCGGCCCGACTCGGTGGCGCGCGCCATATCGGACCTCCGGAAGAGGACCCCCGCGGGAATGCCGGACAGCCAGGCGGTGAGCGGCATCGAGCCGGCCCCCACCGGCCCCTCCGACGCCACGGCGCTCCCCAAGGAAATGGTCCTTTACGGCAACGATCTTTTGCTCCACATCAACCGGCACTGGGCCTTCGAGCGGAGCCTCGCCGGGCGGAACGCAGGAAAGCTGGTGGCCCGGGTGGTGATCACCATTCTCCGCAACGGAACCATCGCGGACCCCTGGTTCGAGCAGCGCTCGGGAAACGCCTACTTCGACGATTCCGTGGACAAGGCCATCAAGAAATCAAATCCGGCGCCGCCCCTTCCGGCCTCCTACAGCGGCGCCAGCTTCCAATTCGGGCTCATATTCACCCCGCCCGACAAGTAACCCGGGGACACGATGCCATCCAACAAATCCGTTTTGGGCGTGGGGCGTTTGCTGGCCGTTTGCTGCCTTTTCCTGGTCATTCCCGGAACCCGGGCCGTGAAGGCCCAAAGCCCGGCCGAGGACCTGGCCGCGCCCCCCAGCGTGGTCTCGCGGCCGGCCTCCGCCCCGGCCGAGGCCCGGCAGGCGACGGCCGTCACCGCGCCCTCGCCCGTGGCCCCGCGCATAGACCTCACCATCAACAACCCCTCGCTGCGGCAGATACCGCTCGCCATCCCGGACTTTCTCTCCACCCCGGGAAGCGACATGGCCGCAAGCTCCGCCCGCGAGGCCGCCAAGCTCACGGCCGACACCCTCTTGTTCACGGGCCTTTTCAAGCTTCTCCCGAAGGAGTCCTACCTGGTGAAGCTCAAGGGGGCCACGGACCAGGACGTGAAGTACGCCGACTGGTCCGCCATAGGCGCGGAGCTTCTCATCACGGGCGAGGTTGAGTCGGACGGCAAGACCTGGCGGCTGTCGCTCAGGCTTTTCGATCCCATAAACGGCAGGATGGTCTTCGGCCGGGCATATCCCAACTACACCGACGTAAGGGGCCCGGTCATGAAGTTCTGCGCCGAGGTCATGCGGCACCTGACCGGCTCCGAGGGGGTCTTCAACACCAAGCTGGCCTTCGTGTCCACCGGCCCCGGGCACAAGGAGATATACGTCTGCGACTTCGACGGGCAAAACGCCGTCCAGGTGACCCACGGCAGCCGCATAGCCCTTTCGCCGGACTGGTCCTCGGACGGCCGCTACATCGCCTACACCACTTACAGGGACAGGGCCCCCCATATAGGAATCCTTGACCGGCGCAGCAACAAGACCCAGGTGGTGGCCCACTCCAGCATGGACATTACTCCGCGCTGGCGGCCGGGCTCCTTCGAGCTGGCCGCCACGCTCTCCGTTACCCGTGACCCGGAGATTTACACGTTGACGGGGGACGGGAAAATCATTAAAAGAATAACGGATTAATAGATCG
>JAKAGN010000344.1 GCA_021815525.1 Deltaproteobacteria bacterium | reverse complement strand
CGCCTTCATCGGCTTCGAGACCCTCTCCCGCAAGAACCTGGGCGACGTCCGCAAGTCGTGGAACACCCCCGAAAACTACGCCGCGGCCATCCGCACCATACACGACGCCGGCGTCAACATCCTGGCAAGCTTCATCTTCGGCCTGGACCACGACGGCCCCGAGGTCTTCCGCGACACCTTCGACTTCATCATGGAAAACAAGCTGGACGCCGCCCAGTTCCACATCCTGACCCCCCTTCCCGGCACCCGTCTCTACGAGGAGATGGACCGCGCCGGACGCATAACCGACCGCGACTGGTCCAAGTACCACACCGGAGAGGTGGTGATCAGCCCCGCCGGCATGAGCGCCGCGGAACTCCAGCAAGGCTACTTCTGGGCCTTCCGCGAAACCTACACCATAAAAAACATAGTGAAGCGCTGCCTAAGGAGCCCCCGGAACCTCACCTACCGCATCGGCATGAACGTATCCTACCGCAAAAAAGCCCTGCGGATGCCGGCGGTTGCCGGCCCCCCGTGAAGGCTGGCGGAAAACGCGATACTTTAGCGTTGCGCTTCGTCTCGCGGCTCGGTCACGTACAACGGTACGCTCCCATCGCGCTCGGCTCGCGCGCCTTGCATTTCATCGTTTTCCGCCAGCCTTCATGCCGTGCAGCGCTTGGCATGGCTCGCGCGGAGAAAGGGCTTCGCATTCGGCCGGCCCGCCTTCCGTAGCGCAAGCGTTGGAAGATCAACGCGTATTGCGCGGAAGGGAGCTAAACGGCAGGCGTGGTGGGGCCTGATCGGATTTTGTTGATTAAAATAGTGTAATTGCAATGTGTTAAGATGTGAGCGTTCATTTTTTGAACGCTCCGGGCCAGAATTTCCCGTGACCGCGTCCGAGTGTTCATTTTTTGAACGCTTGCAGTGTAACAAATCGTAACAACATCATTTTTTTAGTTCTTGATTTACCAAACCCTCTGTTTCCGCCCCTTTTCCGCCCAATGCGCGTTGACCGCCAAGATGCGAAGCCCTCCAAAACCCTGCTCCGCGTTGCGCAGCAACGCGGAGCCATTATCGGGGGTCCGGGGGGGCGTAGCCTCCCCGGAAGCCTGTGGCGCTTTTGCTTTTCGCGGCCGCCCGCGGCACTTCTTTTCTTGCAATCGCGGGTGCATAGCTCCATAATGCGCCGCTGTTCGCGGGGAAAGGGGAGGCGGCATGATCCGGTTGAGGCGCGCGAGGAAGATAGCGTTTGCGATGGTGCTGGTTGGGGGGGGGCTCCTGGTTCTCGCCCTTCTTCTGGAGATGGTCCTGGCGGCGGGTTTCCTGGACGGCCGGGACGATCCCGAGCCCGTCTACATCCCGGCCCGCTTCAAGGCCGTCGATTTCGCCATCAACCGCGACAACCACGCCATCGCGCGGAAGAATCCCCTTTATTGCAACGACGTTCCCCGCAACATGGAAAAGCCCGAGAAGACCCTGCGGATCGCGGTCATCGGCGATTCCTTCATCTGGGGCGACGGCGCGCCTTACGACACGATCTGGAGCCACAAGCTGGAGAAGATAATATCCTCCCATTACAGCAACGTGGAGGTGGTAAGCTTCGGGCAGAACGGCTGGAGCACGCAGGACGAGCGGGATTTCCTCTTGGAGGACGGCTTCCGCTACAGCCCGGACGTCGTGGTGGTAGGCTGCCTGGCCAACGATCTTTCAAGCTACTTCCATCCCGAGCTGCGTTTCTTCTGGGAGGGCGGCCGGCTGGAGTCGGCGCTCAAGGTGATTTTCCCCCGCACCGTGGATTATCTCACGAGCTACCTCAAGCGCTTCTACGAGGCGCGGATCGACAGGCGCTACGACTACGCCTCGGCCCTGGAGTCCCTTTACACGCCGGAGCGTCTCGCGGCGTTTTCCAAGGTGGTGAAGGATCTGAAGCGCCTTTGCGACGAGCGCCACGTGGGGCTTGTCTTCGTGCTCACGCCGGACGCGCCCTCGCCGGAAAACCGGGAGTTCTTCGGCAAGCTCGGGGAGGTTTTCCTGGCGGCCGGCGTCAACTCCCTGGACCTTTTTCCGGCCGTTGACCAGCGCTTTTCGGAAACCAACCCGCGCCTTTTGTGGGCCAACCCCGCCAACCGCCATCCCGGGGACCTTCTCACCCAGCTCTACGCCGAGGAGGTTTACCGCTACCTGAAGAAGACCCACTACCTGGTGGGGGCCAAGGCCGGCGCGCGGCCCGTGGTGGGGGGCCGCGAGGCCCTGGTGCGGGCGCTTTCCTGCGACGTGAAGCCCCTGTCCTATCTGGGCCGGGCAGGGTCTTCGGGCGTGATGCTGGAAGCCCCGGCGGACCTTACGGCCGCGGCCGCGTCCAAGGCGGAAACCGCCGTGATGCTCTTCGAGGACGGCGCGGCCCTGAAACGCGTGGCCGACGCGGACGCGGCCGGAGCCAGCCCCGGCTCCTTCGCGGTTTCGGGCCGGGCGCTCGTTTTCTCGGCGGCCGACCGCTCCGACCCCCTCGCAAACGGCAAGGTTTACAGGGTCGAGCTTCCCGAAAAAAAGACCGGCTTTTACATCCACATCCGCGACAAGAAGGAGGAGCTAAGGCTCACCCTGGGGGACATCCACTACGGCTACGCCTCGGGGGCCGTGCTTTCGGAGAAGGCCGCCGCGCTTGAACGCCAGGTGGCTGAGGAGGCGCAACCGCAGGCCAAGGAAAAAACCAGATGAACACCCTCGTTCTTGAGATAATAGGCGTTACCGTATTCTTTTTCGCCATCACCTGCGTGGCGCTTTTCGACGCGGCGCGCCGGGAGTTCGCCGAGCCCTACCAGAAGGTCCTGTGGATGGGGGTGGCGCTCGTCCCCTTCCTTGGCTTCGCGGCCTGGTTCCTGTGGGGCCGCAGATACGCCGTCCCCCGCGTGGACAGGAAGGCCGGCGGGGTATAGCCTTATCCTTGCCCTGGTCTTTCCCGTTGACATGCGGCCCCCTGCTTGTGCATTGTGATTCACGATTCTCTATCAGCCTCTTGAAAAAGACTGGCCATGAAGCCTGAATAAAAACGATGAAGTGCAAGGAGTGCGAAAAACCAATGAGGGAGCGTACTTTTCGTACGTAACCGAAATTGGTTTTGAAGCACGACTCAGCAATTCGCGTTTTTAGACAGGCTGCTATCGGAGGAGCCCGATGCGCGCCCGCAAGCTAGACACCAAGACCCGCAAGGTCCAGATCGCCCGCGCCGCCCTGGACCTCATCGCCAAGCAGGGCCCGGAGTGCCTCTCCATCGCGGCCGTGGCGGAGAAGGTGGGCATCGTCCCTTCCGCCGTCTACCGGCACTTCACCGGCAAGGACGCCATCCTAAACGCGATCCTGGACCTTCTGGCCACCACCTTCCGGAGCATCGTGACCCAGGCCCGCGCCGCCCACAGCGATCCGCTCGACCGCCTTCGGGACATCATCCGCCGCCACGTTCGCTTTCTCTCAGAAAACCAGCACCTTCCGGCTGTGGTGGCATCCGAGATCATATTCGGCGACCACCCGGAGCGCCGCGCCAAGGTGCGGGACATACTGCTGGAATACCTGGGCGGCATCGAGGCCATTTTGGGCGAGGGGCAGCTTGCGGGAATCATCCGCGAGGATGTTGCCCCCCGCGTCGCGGCCCTGATGCTTCTTGGGATCGAGGCGCCGGCCGCGGCCCTGTGGAAGGTTTCCGGGGGCGCCTACGACATTGTGGCCCACGTGGAGGCGGCCTGGCCCATCTACCTGGCCGGAGTGGAAAAGCGTCCGGGCTGACGGCCACCGGCCGGCCCAGCCGGAGTTTCAAAAAGGCGGTGCTACAAGCCATCTCAAAAATATTTTACGATGGCAGCCATTGACATTGTGGATGGAAAACTTTTGGACCATAAACTTTTAAAATA
>JAKAGN010000010.1 GCA_021815525.1 Deltaproteobacteria bacterium | reverse complement strand
CCAGAACGTCGCGGCCGGCCATGACGGCCGGGATGCCCCGGACCTGGATGGGGGTGGGGACGGTGAAACCCGCGGCTTCGACTCCCGCCTCCACCTCCCGATGAAGATGAAACTCACGAAAATCCATACAAAACTCTTCCTTGCCTGGCGCTTTTCCAAGCGCTCTTGTCCGGGGTCCGGTTTCGGGGAGCGCGGCGCACGGCGCGCGCGCTTCGCATCGAAAACCACCACCGGCGTGTCAAACAGGTTCCGCGGCAACGAACGGAAATAAAAAAAGCCCCGGAAAAATTCCGGGGCTCAAGAAAAATCCTTTTCAACCTGGAACCATGTACCGCCTTGCAACCTGCCTCAATTTTCAGGCCAAGTCAAGCAAAATCGCGCAAGATGTCTCTCTTTGCCGGTACCCCCCCAAAAAACAACATAAAGCCCGCCCTTCAGCCGGAAAAACCGGGATTCCGGCAACTTTCACGCCGGGCGAGATTTTTATCCGACCATATCCACCATTTAAGAAGCTCCGGGTCCCGGGCCTCGTTTTCGGCGAAGTAGACGCAGAGACGGAACACGTAGAGCACGCAACGGTCCACGTGGCCGCCGGAGGCGGCGCAGAGACGCTCGTAAAGGTCCTCCGGGTCCCGGCCCGCGAGACCGGCCACGCTGAAAATCCCGATCCGGTTCAGGTCGGAGGCGATGCTTTTTCCCACGCCGGGAATGATCTGAAGCCCGCTTTTCTTGGTCATGCGCCTTCCCCGCCGCTTTGCCGGCCGATCCACGGCTTTACAATTTTCCCGAACTGGGTATAATCTGACTCAATATGACTATTTGATTCCCAGGTCAAGCCGCGGACCTCGAGGGCCCGCCAAAAGGAGTCTCCATGTCCACCAGCGCCGAGAACGACGCCGCCGAAGCCGTGCAGAAGCTCCAGAAGGACGTAAAGGATCTCGAGGGCAAGAGCCGCTTCTTCGAGGCCCTGCTGCGCGGGCTTCCCGGCATATTTTACGTGTTCGACGAGGATTTGAAGCTTGTCCTGTGGAACGAGAACGCCGAGGCTGTGACAGGCTACTCCTCGGACGATCTTAAGCAGGACGACCTCCTGGGCATGATCGCCCAGGAAGACCGCCGCACGGTCTTGCGGGCCATACGGGGGGCCTTCGCCACGGGCTTCGGCACGACGGAAGCCCGCATGGCCACCAAGGACGGCCGCGCCATCCCCTACTTCTTCACGGGCCAGAGCACCCGCATCGAGGAAAAGGCGTATCTGGTGGGCATGGGCCTGGACATGAGCCCCGTGAAGCAGGCGGAGCGCGATTTGAAGGAGTCCGAGGCCCTCTACCACCTCTTCGCCGAGCGCATGACGGAAGGCGTCATGCTCTTCACCGGCCCCAAGATCATCTTCGTGAACCGCGCCTTCGTTTCGATGTGCGGCTACGAGAGGGAGGACGAGCTTCTGGGGGTGAAACCCCTGGACCTTTCCGCCGAAAGCTACGCCGTCTACTTCCGGGAGCTTTACGACGCCCTGGCCGCGGGGCTTGCCCAGGAGCGCTTCTTCCAGGCCCGCTGGAAGCGGAAGAACGGCAGCGAGTTCTGGGTGGAGGGCCGCGGCAACCGCATCGCGTGGAAGGAGCAGCCCAGCATCTTGATCACGGCCCGCGACATCACGGAGGCCAAGGAAAAAGAGATCACCATGCGGGAGGAGGCCGAGCAGCTAAGGCGCGAGAACGTGAACCTTAGAAGCTCCATAAAGGATAGGTACAAGTTCGGCGACATCATCGGCAAGAGCCCGGCCATGCAGAAGGTGTACGAGCTTGTATTAAACGCCGCGGCCACCAACGCCAACGTCATCATCTACGGCGAGAGCGGAACCGGCAAGGAGCTGGTGGCGCGCGCCATCCACGCCATGAGCAGCCGCGCCAAGAACGACTTCGTGCCCGTAAACTGCGCCGCCATACCGGAAAACCTATTGGAAAGCGAGTTCTTCGGCCACAAGAAGGGAGCCTTCACCGGCGCCCACACCGACAAGCACGGCTTTTTGGACCTCGCCGACGCCGGGACGCTGTTCCTGGACGAGGTGGGCGAGCTGACCCCCGTCCTGCAGGTGAAGCTCCTGCGCGCCATCGAGGGCGGCGGCTACACGCCGGTGGGGTCCAACATAACCAAGACCTCGGACTTCAGGGTCATCGCCGCCACCAACCGGAACCTAATGGACCTTTGCCGCAAGGGACAGATGCGGGAGGACTTCTTCTTCCGCATCCACATCATCCCCATCACCCTTCCGCCCTTGCGCCAGCGGACCGACGACATACCGCTCCTGGTGGAGCATTTCCTCAGGATTTATTCCCCGGACAAGAAGTTCGCGCCGCTCCCGGGCCAGGTGATGGAGGCCCTGGGGAACTACGACTGGCCCGGAAACGTGAGGGAGCTTCAGAACGTGATCCAGCGCTACCTTACGGTCAAACGCCTGGATTTCCTGACGCCCGAGGCCCTGTCCGGGCGGCCCTCCCAGCCCCGCCCGCCCCGGGCCGTGGAGGAGGAGCCCTTCTACTCCACGGCCGCGCCCCTTCCCGCCGCCGAGGACGACCGCTCCGGCGCGGGGCTCAGGGACGCCACCCAGGGAGTGGAAAAGAACGTCATCAAGGAGGCCCTGGACCGCAACCGCTGGAACAAGACCAAAACGGCCCTGGACCTGGGGATTTCCCGAAAAACCCTTTTCCGCAAGATGAAGCAATTTGGGCTTATATGACCCAAATTGGATACACTGAATCATGATGACTCGAATAGTTGATTTTTTCCATTAATTCAAAGATATTAAAATCGAGCGCATCCAGCGCCCGGTCCTGTCTTTTCCCGATATTGAGTCACGCCCGCCCCGGCATGTCCGCACCACATCGGGCGCGCTTGCGGGCGGTTTCCTGCCCCCCGGCCACTTTTCTTCCTGATCCCTTATAGTTATCCCCTCATTTTCACTGTTGGCACTCAATTTGCTCTTTAATCCGGCACGGGGGCGGAAGCCCCGCCCTATTCTCAGGCCGCAGGTTCCAGCCGCGGCCCCCACCGGGAGGAGCAAATGTCGGAAGATCGAAAAATCCGGGTCCTGATCGCCAAGCCAGGTCTCGACGGCCACGAGCGCGGCGCAAGGATCATCGCCTACGGGCTTCGTGACGCCGGCTTCGAGGTCATCTACACGGGCCTTCGCCAGACGCCCGCGGAGATCGCCCGGGCCGCGGTCCAGGAGGACGTGGACTTGGTGGGCCTTTCCATACTTTCGGGGGCGCACCTAAGCCTCACCCGCAAGGTCCTCGATCGCCTAAGCGAAATGAACGCCTCCGACATCCCGGTTATCGTGGGGGGCGTGGTGCCGCCCGAGGACGCGGAGACGCTCGCCTCGATGGGCGTGGCCGGGGTCTTCACCGCCGGCACCCCGGTTTCCGCCGTGGCCGACTTCATAAGGGCCCAAATCGCCAAGAAGACCGACTGACAACGGAGCATCCCGCCAAGGAGCCGAAAGCCCCCATGAGCGACATCGAAAAGATCCGCAAGGAGCGCAAGCGCTGGGAAGACGAGGAGCTTGCCCCGCGGCTTAAAAAGTTCAACCTGGAAAAGCCCGTAACCTCCTTCTCCACCCCGGCGGACCTTCCGGAGCACGACTTTTTGGGGAAGGTGGGCTTTCCCGGCGAGTACCCCTTCACGGCCGGAAACGCCTCGGTTGAGTTCTGGAAGGCCAACGGCCGCATCGCGGCCCTCTTCGGCTTCCGGCCCGACTGGGGCGGGACGCGCGGCGTGGGCAAGTACGGCGGCTTCGGCACGGCCGAGGACTACCGGGACTACCTGATCCGGATGCACTCCATGGGCCGCACAGGGGGCCCCAACATGGCCTTCGATCTGGCCACCCAGTGCGGCTACGACTCCGACTCCGAGGAGGCCGCGGGCGAGGTGGGCCGGGTGGGGGTCGCCATCGACAGCTTCCGTGACTTCGCGGTGATCTACGAGCCCTACACCGGAAAAATAGACATCGACAAGCAGCCGTCGAACTTCACCATCAACGCCCCCTGCGTGGTGATCTTGGCCATGTATTACGTTCTGGCCAAGAAGCGCGGCATCGACCCCAAGCTTCTGCACGGAACGCCCCAGAACGACATTTTAAAGGAGTTCATCGCGCGCGGCACCTACATCTACCCGCCCCGCCAGTCCCTGCGGCTCTTCAAGGACTCGCTCGTTTTCATGCGCGCCAACATGCCGAAGTTCAACGTGAACTCCATCGGCGGCTATCACATAAGGGAGGCCGGCGCCACCCGCATCCAGGACCTGGCCTTCTCCTTCGCCAACGCCGCGGCGTATCTTTCGGCGGGCGTGGACGCGGGGCTCGACATCAACGACTTCGCCCCCATGTTCACCTATAACGCCTTCGGCGGCAGCATGGAGATTTACCAGGAGATCGCCTTCCACCGCGCCTCCCGCCGCATGTACGCAAGGCTTTTGAAGGAGACCTTCGGGGCCGTGAACCCCAAGGCCATGATAATCCGCCAGCCCGTCTCGGCCCACATCGGCTGCTCCTCCACCACCCTCCAGAGGCCCCTAAACAACTGGATCCGGGCCGTGGTGGGCGGCGTTGCCGCGGGCATGACCGGCGCGATCCCGGCCGCCTTCCCGCCCTGGGACGAGCCCCTGGGCCTGGGGCACAGCCAGGAGGCCACCCAGATGCAGTTCGACGCCACGAGGATACTTATGTACGAGACGGGCTTGACCGACGTCCAGGACCCCTGGGCCGGCTCGTACTTCATGGAAAGCCTCACCGACAGGATCGAGGCCGAGGCCCTGGCGGAAATGGCGCGGATCGACGGCATGGGCGGCGCGGTGGCTGCGATAGAGAGCGGCTACATGCAGCGGGCCGTGGCCAAAAGCGCCTACGAGAAGCAGAAGCGCGTGGAGGCCCAGGAGGACCTCGTGGTGGGCGTCAACTGCTTCAACGGGCCACTTGAGCAGGACGTGCGCATCAATACCGCCGTCGAACCCACCTACGATCCGGCCCGCATGGCCACTGCCGAGGAGCGCCAGGTTGCGAAGCTTAAGGCCCTGAAGCGCGGGCGCGACAACAAGGCCGTGGCGTCGCTCTTGAACACCCTGAAGGACCACGCGAAAGACGAGGGAAAGAACCTCATGCCCGACATCTGCGACTGCGTGGAAAACGACTGCACCCTTCAAGAGATTTGCGACGTGATGCGCGAGGTTTTCGGCGTCTATTCACCGGTGAAGCTCTGATGGCAAGCGTTTCGTGGGACAGGCTGGTGGACGGTGTGCTTTCGGGCGATGTGCGCTCGCTGGCGCGCCTCATCACCCGGGTGGAGAACCGGGAGCCCGGCTGGCAGGAGGCCATGAAGGCCCTCTACCCGGCCTCCGGCAAGGCCGCCGTGGTGGGCATAACCGGCAGCCCCGGCGCGGGAAAGAGCACGCTAACGAACGCCGTGGCCGGGCTCTTCGCGGCCCAGGGCCGGAAGATCGGCGTCATCGCGGTGGACCCCAGCTCGCCCTTCTCGGGCGGCGCGCTTCTGGGCGACAGGCTTCGGATGCGGGAAAGCGCGGTCCATCCCGACGTTTTCATCCGCTCCATGGCCACCCGGGGAGCCTTGGGAGGGCTCTGCCAAGGCGCGCGGGACGTGGCCCGCATAATGGCGGCCTTCGGCAAGGACCTGATCCTGATCGAAACCGTGGGGGTGGGCCAGGACGAGGTGGAGGTGGTCAAGGCCGCCGACTGCGTCATGGTGGTTCTGACCCCCGGCCAGGGCGACGGCATCCAGGCCCTCAAAGCCGGCATCATGGAGATCGCCGACATCTACGTGGTGAACAAGGCGGACCGGGACGGCGCGGACGAGGTGGTGGCGGACGTTCTGGGGATGCTCTCCATAGCGGGCGGAGAAGGCTCGCCGGTTTTGAAGACCTCGGCGGTGACGGGGGCGGGGATCGCGGAGCTTGCGGAGGCGGTTCTGGCGGGCATCGGCCGGGCCAAGAACCGCGAGACGTGGTTGAGGGAGCGCGTCAAGGCGGAAATACTGTCGCTCATGGAAAATGAAATTCTAAACAGCCTCGTGGGAAAGTTCGGAAAAAACGGGGCCCTGGAAAAGGCGGTCAGCGGGATTCTTGACGGAAAAAGCGACCCCTACACGGCGGTGGAGGCCCTGCTGCCGGGCCTTTCGGAGGCCGCTTCGGGAGACGGGAGACGATGAGCGAGGAAAAAATCGGCATGACCGGAAGGCTCGCCCGCTTCATCACCTTAACAAAGGCGGAGATGATCCCCCCGGAGATCTACGAGCACGCCAAGGTGGCCTTCCTGGATACCCTGGCCGTCACCTACGGCGGCAAGGACGATCCGCTCGTCGGAAAGCTCCTGCGCTACGCCGACCTTATGGGCGGGCGGCCTGACGCCACCTTGATCGGATTGAACCGAAAGGCGAGCCTGGAGCACGCGGCCCTAATAAACGGCGCGGCGGCCCATGCGCTGGACTACGACGACACCCTGGTTTCCTTTCTGGGCCATCCGTCGGTGACGCTCTTCCCGTCCTTGCTGGCGCTTTCCGAGGCACGCGGGAAAAGCGGCCGCGAGTTTCTGACCGCGTACCTGATCGGCCTCCAGACCGGCGGCACCATCGGGGCTTGCGCGGGCCTGGATCACTACCTGGGCGGCTGGCACGGCACCTCCACCCTGGGGCACCTGGCCTCGGCCGCGGGCTGCGCCAAGCTCCTGGGGCTCGACCTCGAGCGCACCCTCTGCGCCCTGGGGATCGGCGGGACTCTGGCCTCGGGCCTCAAACGCAACTTCGGCACCATGGTTAAGCCCTTCCACGCGGGCCGGGCGTCGGCGGCCGGGCTCACGGCGGCTCTTCTGGCGGAGGACGGCTTCACCGCCGCACCCGACATCCTGGAAGGGCCCCAGGGCTTCTTCGAGGCCCTGAAAGGTAAGGTCAACGAGGACATCCTGGGATTCCTGGGACTTGGCTGGGACGTGGTCAACCTCTCGCAGAAGTACCACGCATCCTGCCACGCCACCCACTCGCCCTTGGAGGCCGCCCGGGACTGCGTCGCGGAGCACGGCATAGAGGTGGAGAAAATCGAGCGCATCCGGGTGTTCTGCTCCGAGGTCACCATGCAGGCGGCCGCAAAGCTTACGCCCAAAACGGGCCTCGAAGGGAAGTTCTCGGTCCCCTACTGCGTGGCCAACGCCCTTTTGAGGGACGTGACCGGCATGGCGGCCTTCACCGACGAGATGGTGCAGGACCCAGCGGTAAAGGCCCTGACCGCGAAGGTGGAGCTTCAAAAGGACCCGCAGAAGACGGCCTTGGAGGCCACCGTGGAGATCGTCACCAGGGACGGCAGGACCTTTTCGGCCTTCTCGGACATACTCCAGAAGATTCCGCCCCTTGAAAAAAAGCAGCAGAACGTACGGGCGAAGTTCCTGGACCTTGCGGGGCCGGTGATCGGCGCGGAGAAGGCCGTCAAGATCGCCGACGCGGTGGCCGGGCTCGAAAAGGTCGCTGACATGCGGCAAATCGCCGGGGGACTGTAGCCATGCTCACCTTGAAATGCCCGCAATGCGGCCACGCCGGGGCCAAGATCGAGTTTCGGTTCCTCTCCCACGCCCACTCGGCCGGCGGCGACACCTACCGCCAGTGCCCGGAATGCCACGGCCCGGTCTACTGCGAGGAGGCGGAGGACGCCGAGGATTACGCGAAGGGCAGCGCCTGGGGAACATCGCAGCTTCGGGGCAGGACCTTCACCCGGCAGAACCGGCCCAAGCCGGTGAGCAAAAGCGGCGCAACGGACGGTACGCCGCAAGGTGACGAAAATGTGTGACACCTGCTTGGTCACCGACATCCAGAAGTTCGCGGTGAACGACGGACCGGGTTTCCGCACCAACGTGTTCCTGAAGGGCTGCCCGCTCTCATGCGCGTGGTGCCACAACCCGGAGACCATCTCCCGCGAGCCCGAGATTTTCTGGAAAAGGAGGCTTTGCGTGCAGTGCGGGGAGTGCCTTTCGGCCTGCCCGCGTGACGCCGTGGCCCCGCCCGTGGACCCGGCCCTCTCGCAGCCGCCGGAGAGCCGCTACCGCAAGATCGACCGCGCGAAATGCGACCGCTGCATGAAGTGCGTGGATGCCTGCAAGTACGGCGCGCTCGTCGTCACCGGCCGCCCCATGACCATTGACGAGATACTCTTCGAGGTGGAGCAGGACCGGCCCTTCTACGACAACTCCGGCGGCGGCATGACCCTATCGGGCGGCGAGCCCACCTTTAACGCCGATTTCGCTGAAAAGCTCCTCTTGGAAGCCAAGAACCGCGGCCTTCACGTGGCGCTGGACACCAACGGCTTCGCATCGTGGGAGACCCTTTCGCGCCTCGTGCAACACGCCGACGTGGTGCTTTACGATTTGAAGCACTTAGACCCTTCGGCCCACCGGGAGAAGACCGGCGTGGACAACGCCCTGATCCTGGAAAACCTCGCCCGCCTCACCGGAAGCGGGACCGAGGTGTGGGTCAGGATTCCCGTGGTGCCGGGCTACAACGATTCGCTCGCGTTCCACAAGGAGGCGGCGGAGTTTCTGGCGAAGCTTCCCGGGAAAATCGCCCGGGTGGACCTGCTCCCGTTCCACAACTGGTGCCAGGACAAGTACGACTGGCTCGGGATCGACTGGCCGCTGGCGGAGACCCAGGCGATGGAGCCATCCATGCTGGAAATCCCCATCGAGTTCTACAGGGCCAAGGGAATACCCGCGACGGTAGGCGGCTCGGGTTTCGAGGACGGCCGGGAGGCTTCGTAAAATGTCCATCTGCTGTGTCGTGCATCGCGGCGCGGTGCGGTCACGTGCGAAAAGCACGCTCCCTCCCGCCCCGCTCGCTCTCCTTGCATATGGGCTATTTTACGGGCCTCCCGGAGATGGAGGAATAAAAACATGAGCGAGAGCACGGATACCGCCTGGGGTGTCGTGAACGACATACAGCGCATGTGCGTGAACGACGGGCCGGGCTTCCGCAGCACGGTGTTCCTGAAGGGCTGCCTTCTGGACTGCCGCTGGTGCCACAACCCGGAGGGCAAGCGCAGGTTCCCGGAGGTGATCCCCTACGTCAGTAACTGCAAGGTCTGTGGCGAGTGCCTGCCCGCCTGCCCCACCGGCGCGCTCTCCACGAACGGCGGGGGCCTGCCGAAGATCTCCCGGGCCCTTTGCTCGGACTGCATGCAGTGCGCGGCGGCCTGCCGCCACGAGGCGCTTGTCGTGTGGGGCCGCGTGATGTCGGCGGATGACGTTTTAAGCGAGGTCATGAAGGACAAGGCCTTCTACAAGACCTCCGGCGGCGGCCTCACGGTCTCCGGGGGCGAGCCCATGGCCCAGCCCGCCTTTGTTGCGGCCCTCATGCGCGGGGCCAAGGCCGACCCGGACCCCAATGAGCGCATCCACACGGCTCTCGACACCTGCGGCCACGCGGCCTGGGCCGACTACGAGCGGGTCCTCGATTTCGTCGACCTCGTGCTTCTCGACATCAAGCACATGGACCCTTCGGCCCACAAGGCCTACACGGGCCGGGACAACACGCTCATTCTCGATAACGCCCGGAAGATGGCCGCCCGCGGCATGAAGATGCGCCTTCGGGTGCCCGTGATCCCGAAGGTCAACGACACGGAGGCGAACTTCACGGCCACGGCGAGGTTCGCGGCGGAGCTGGGGGAGGCCGTAACTGGCCTCGACCTTCTCCCCTACCACCCCTACGCGGGAGGCAAGTACCGGGCCTTCGGCATGGAGTACGAGTTCCCGGCGGGCGAAGGCTACGACGACGAAATGCTTACGCCCATAATCAACCTCTTTCTGGACTACGTTCCCGAGGTCACAGTGGGAGGATAACAAAGCGCTTGGAAACGCGATCTGCGGCGATCAGCCCAGAATCGATTTCGGGAAATGTTCAGGTGTCACGGACCGCGCATAAGGCCGATTGAAAACGATGAGCCGCGAAGGTTCGCGAATGGAGCGGTAGGGAGCGTACTTCTCGTACGTGACCGACCCGCGACATGAAGCGTGACGCCGCGGATCGCGTTTTCAGACGGCCGCATTGGAGGCTACATGGGCAGAAGAGACGAGTGGAAACAGGTCCAAAACAGCATGTATGGCGAGATCACCAAGGCCCGCAGCGTGGAGGAGCGCGAAAAGGTGCCCGACGCGGCCTGCGGCCTGTGCAAAAACTTCGCCGAGAACGCCTACGCCTCGGACGGCCGGGGCCTGTGCAAGATCCTGAAGGTGGGCTCCAACATCGCGGCCGACCCGCCGGTCTTCGTCACCGCGGGCGAGGTGGGGCTGCCCACCATGTTCAACACCGACGCCGCAGCTTGCGCCCACTACGCCAAGATGGACTTCATAGACACCGACGGCACCGAGGTTGCGGACCCCGGCTACCGCCGCGTGCAAAGGCAGATGGAAGGCAAGGGCAAGTGACGGGGCAGCGGAATCGCGAGATTCCGTAACGCCGCCGGATCGAGGCAGGTTTTTCAAGGCGTGATTGGCGGGGCCTCTAAATGCTTGGTGATTAAGCCTGGATAAAAACGATGAAGTGCAAGGAGCGCGAAAAGCCGATGAGGGAGCGTACTCTTTTGTACGTGACCGAAATTGGCTTTGATGCGCGACACAGCAATTCGCGTTTTTAGACAGGCTCCCATAACACGTCAAATTAAGGAGAAAAACCATGAAGTACAAGGAATCGAAAAACTTCTTCCCCTATCCCGAAAACCCCCAGCGCGGCGACTACGTGGAGCGCGTGGTGGACCCCCGCCAGGCCTACTACAAGGTCAAACCCGTGAACGCCGAGGACGAGATTCCGGAGTCCGCCTCGGAGTTCCAGAAGTAAAGCAAAAACGGCACCCATTCTCCAGCCCGATGCGGACCGGAAGGCCGTATCAGGCTGGCGAAAGACGGCGCTAGCAGCAGCCCATGAAAGCGGCTGGATATGAAGCCTGGATAAAATCGATGAGCGGCAACACCGCAGATCGCGTTTTTAGACAGGCTGACCGGAGCGTCTTTCGCCAGCCTTCAAGGAGGAGTCACCATTTCGACTGGGTAGCATAAGGAGTCTAGTCATGGCACAAGCGGCCAAGATTCAGGAAAGCATCGAGGATCTGGAAAAAAAGCAGGAGTGGTGGTGGATCGCCGAGAAGAAGCGATCCAAGCGCCTGGATTATCTGAGGAAAGCCGTCTGGAAGAAGGGCGCCATAGGCGGCAACTACGCCCCTGGCGTCAAGGTGGACCTCGAGATCCCAGTCCTCTTCACCCAGATGTACAACTGGTGGAAGTTCGACCCGCCCATGCTGCGGCGGGCCAAGGCCAACGCCCACATTCTGGACAACATGACCATCTTCATCACCGACCACGCGCAGTTGGTGGGCTACGTGGGCACCACCCCCAACACGCTCCTGTGGCGCATAGACGGCGCGTCCATGGTGAACGAGGAGCTTTACAACGAGCCTGGCGTCATGCCCGAGCCCGAGCAGGCCTCCCTCAAGAAGGTGGCCGACTTGAACGCCGCCTGGGCCGGGCAAACCGCCGTGGACAAGGTTGCCCGGATACTTGACCCGGAGGACGCCGTGAAGTTCCTCTCCGGCGCCATCGGCTGGGGCGCGCCCACATCGGCCTACGGCTACTCCGGCAAGGACTACGAGTTCCTCTTCGCCCAGAGAAACGGCTTCTTGGACATTATAGAAAAGATCGACGAAGCAATCGAAAAGGCCGAGGACCGCACCATGGGCGCGCCGGGCCCGGACATCCTGCCCCTCTACGAGCGGCTCCAGAACTGGGACGCCATGAAGATGATCCTCGAGGCCTCCATCCGCTACGCAAACCGCTACGCGAGGCTCGCCAGGATCATAGCGGAGAACTACGAGACCGACCCCACGCGCAAGGAGGAACTGATCCGCCTGGCGGAGACATGCGAGCACGTGCCGGCCCACGCGCCAAGGAGCCTCCAGGAGTCCCTCCAGTACGACCACTTCGTGCAGGTCCTGGCCAGGATCGAGGCCCTCGAGGGCGCGTGGCCCGCCCGGCCCGACTACTACCACTGGCCCATGTACCACAAGGACGTGAACGTCGAAAAAAACATCACCCGCGAAGAGGCTTTAGACCTCGTGGGCGAGTTCATGATCCGGGCCTACGAGGTGGGCGGCTTCGGCCCCCGCTGGGCGCGGGAGGGACTGCAGGGCATAACCGGCACCTGGGTCTGGACCTTGGGCGGCGTCAACAAGGACGGCACCGACGCATGTAACGACCTAACGGTCGCCTTTTTGCAGGCCGCCCGCATGGTGAGGGTCGCAAACCCCACCTTCGCCTTCCGCTGGCACCCCAAGGTCGCGGACGACGTGATGCGGGAGGTCTTCGAGTGCATCCGCCACGGCCTGGGGTACCCCTCGATCCGCAACGACCCGGTCCTCATCCAGAACGCCATGCACTGGCACGGGCATCCCTTGGAGGAGGCCCGCACCTGGGTCCACCAGGCCTGCATGAGCCCCTGCCCCACCACCAAGCACGGGGTCCAGCCCATGCGCATGGCTTCGGCCACCGCCAACTGCGCCAAGATGGTGGAGTACGCCCTGCATAACGGCTACGACTTCGTGGTGCAGATGCAGATGGGGCCGAAAACCGGCGACGCCGCAAAGTTCAAGGACTTCGAGGAGTTCTTCGCGGCCTGGGTGAAGCAGATGGAGTGGCTCACCAACACGCTCGTCCGCACCGTGAACCTGGGCCGCTACAAGGACCCCGAGTTCTTCGGCCGCCCCTTCCTCTCGGCCACCTACGAGCGGGCGGTGGAATCGGGCCTGGACGCGGTGTCTCCGGTGGGCGAACGCGGCAACTGCTGGATCACGGGCTTCACCTGGGTGGAGAACGCGGACAGCCTCGCGGCCGTCAAGAAGCTCGTCTTCGATGACAAAAAGTACACAATGGCCGAGCTTCTGGACGCACTGCGCACCAACTGGGAAGGCCGCGAGGACATGCGCCTCGATTTCGTCAAGGCCCCCAAGTGGGGCAACGACGACGACTACGTGGACGACATAATGCTGCGCTGCTTGAGGGAAGTCGCCCGGCACTCGCGGGAGATCCAGTGCCCCTGCGGCAACACCTGGCCGCTTCTGCCGGAAAACGTTTCCGGCAACATCCACTACTCCTCCATCGTGGGGGCGCTCCCCAACGGCAGGCGCCTGGGTGACGCCCTTTACGACGGCGGGATCAGCCCGGGCCCGGGCCTGGACAAGAAGGGGCCTACGGCGGTTTTGAAATCCTGCGGCAAGATCGACCACGTGGGCGATGGCAGGGCCTTCCTCCTGAATCAGCGTCTTTCGCCCACCCAGCTCGCAGGCGAAAAGGGCTACCAGCTCTGGAAGGCCTACATCAAGACCTGGGCGGACTTAGGCCTCGACCACGTCCAGTTCAACATGGTCTCCGACGAAACCTTGCGGGCCGCCCAGCGCGATCCCGAAAAGTACCAGGAGGTGATCGTGCGGGTCGCGGGCTACAGCGCCCACTTCGTGGATATCTCCCGCAAGACCCAGGACAATATAATCCAGAGAACCATTCAGGGAATCTGACCCATTTCGGCGGGGGCTCGGACGGGCCCCCGCCGCCTTTCCCCATCAAGGAGGAACACCCCATGAAGTGCACCGAATGCAGCTTCGAGGCCCCTGTCGCCAAGTTCCGCTACCTCTATAACGCGCGTATCGACGCCTCCATCGCTCTCCGCCAGTGCCCCCAGTGCCAGGCCTGGCTCGCCGTGGACGAACTTTCGGGCAGCGTCAAGCAGAAGGTGGGACCCGGCGAGGCCCCCTGGGGCAAGTCCGCCGGTATAGAAGGCCTGGCCGAGGACGCAAGGTAGCGCCGCCTGTCTAAAAACGCGAACTGCGGCGTTGCGCTTCACCTCGCGGCTCGGTCACGTATGAACAATACGCTCCCTCCCGCCCCGCTCGCGCGCCTTGCATTTCATCGTTTTTATCCAGGCTTGACGGAGGGCCTTTTTCAACTGCGGTAAACAGGGCAGGCGCGCCGGACGGCGCGATCCGACCCACTGCTTTTTCCTATAAGGAGAACCGTCATGGCAGCCGAAACCGCACGCAAGAACGAAAGCGTAAGCGATCTCGAAGGCAAGCAGGAATGGTGGTGGGTGGCCGAGAAGAAGCGCTCCCGCCGCCTGGACTACTTAAGGAAAGCCATCTGGAAGAAGGGCGCGGTGGGCGGGCTCTACAACCCCGGCATCAAGGTGGACATCGAGATGGGCCGCCTCTACATGGAGGCCCACAAGGCGTCCATGGCCTTCCCCGAGCCCACCCCCATCCGCTTCGCCAAGATGATGGCCCATTACCTCGACAACAAGACCATCTTCATAACCGATCACGCCCAGCTCGTGGGCTACGTGGGCTCCACCCCCAACACGGTCTCCTGGGACCCCACCATGGGCGAGATGCTGAACGAGGAAATCTACAACGACCCCACCGCCATTCCCGATCCCGTGGACCGCAACATCAAGGCCGTGGCCGAGATATGCGACTTCTGGGCCGGCAAGACCGACCAGTCGCGCCTCATCATGCACAACGATTTAGAGGACATGATGAAGGTCATGAGCGGAGCCATCGGCTGGGGCATCGCCTCCACCCGCGGCGGCTACTCCGGGAAGGACTACGAGTACATCATGACGGGCAAGCGCGGCTTTGCCGACATGCTGGAGGAGATCAACCGCAAGATCGACGAGACCGACGACATCCTCCACAACTCCACGCCCACCAACGAGACCCTGCCGCTTTACGACCGGGTCAACAACTGGGAGGGGATGCGGATAATCCTGGAGGCCTGCCTGCGGCACGCCGCGCGCTACGCCCGCCTGGCCCGGACCCTTGCCGAGCACTACGAGTCCGATCCCTTGCGCAAGGAGGAGCTCTTGAAGGTGGCCGAGACCTGCGAGCGCGTGCCGGCCCAGCCGCCCCGCACGCTCCAGGAGAGCTTCCAGTACGACCTTTTCATCCAGACCTTCTCCCGCACCGAGGCCGTGGAAGGCGCATGGCCCGCCCGGCCCGACTACTACCACTGGCCCATGTACGACAAGGACGTGAACAAGGAGAAAAACCTTTCAAAGGAAGAAGCCCTGGACCTCGTGGGCGAGTTTTTGATCCGCGCGGCCGAGGTGGGCCAGTACAAGCCCCGCTGGACCAAGGAAGGCCTTCAGGGCATAGACGGCACCTGGGTGTGGACCATGGGCGGCGTCAACCAGGACGGCACCGACGCGTGCAACGACCTCACCATCGCCTTCATGCAGGCCGCGCGGCTTGTGAGGGTGGCCAACCCCACCTTCGCCTTCCGCTGGCACCCCAAGGTGCGGGACGACGTCATGCGGGAGGTCTTCGAGTGCATACGCCACGGACTGGGCTACCCCTCCATCCGTAACGACCCTGTCCTCATATCGAACGCCATGCACTGGCACGGGCATCCCTTGAAGGAGGCCCGCACCTGGGTCCACCAGGCCTGCATGAGCCCGGCCCCCACCACCAAGCACGGCTTCCAGCCCATGCGCATGGCTTCGGCCACCGCCAACTGCGCCAAGATCGTGGAGTACGTCTTCACCCGCGGCTTCGACCGCGTGGTGAACATCCAGATGGGGGCCAAGACCAAGGACCCCCTGGAGTTCCGCGACTTCGAGGACGTGATGGAGGCCTGGACCGCCCAGATGAAGGCCATCTTCTCGCTTTTGGTGCGCACCGTGAACCACGGCCGCAACATAGGCTACTGGCTTAGCCCCCGGCCCTTCCTCTCCTCCATCTCCTCGCGCTCCATAGAAAGCGGCAAGGATGTCTGCGACCCCTCCATCTCCCGCGGAAACGCCTGGATCACGGGCTTCACCTGGGTGGAGAACGCCGACAGCCTCGCGGCCGTGAAGAAGCTTGTCTTCGACGACAAGAAGTACGGCATGGCGGAGCTGGTGAAGGCCCTGGAAGCCAACTGGGAAGGGTACGAAGAGATGCGCCTGGATTTCGTGAGGAACGCCCCGAAGTGGGGGAACGACGACGACTACGTGGACGCCATCATGGTGCGCTGCCTGCGCGAAGCGGCCAAGTTCGGCCACGAGCTGAAATGCCCCTGCGGCAACAACTGGCCGCTTCTGCCGGAAAACGTCTCCGGAAACATTCACTACGCCAATATCGTGGGCGCGCTTCCCAACGGCCGCAAGCTGGGCGACGCCCTCTACGACGGCGGCATCAGCCCAGGCCCGGGCCTCGACAAGAAGGGCCCCACGGCGGTCCTGAAATCCTGCGGCAAGATCGACCACATAGCCGACGGCCGCGCGTTTCTCCTGAACCAGCGCCTCTCGCCCACCCAGCTTTCCGGCGAGAAGGGCTTCCAGCTCTGGAAGGCCTACATCCGCACCTGGGCGGATTTGGGGCTCGACCACGTGCAGTTCAACATGGTCTCGGACGAAACCCTCCGGGCGGCCCAGAAGGACCCGGAAAAGTACCAGGAGGTCATCGTGCGCGTCGCGGGCTATTCCGCCCACTTCGTGGACATCTCAGA
>JAKAGN010000343.1 GCA_021815525.1 Deltaproteobacteria bacterium | reverse complement strand
CACCACCCTCATGTTCAACCGCAATCCCCTGCGGGAGGAGCCCGAGAAGGACCCCGCCCTGGGACGCCTCAAGGACCACTGGCTCCAGAAGCTCCAGGACGCGGCCCGGAGGATGAAGGGGGAAACGGCGGAGGAGGAGACGCGCACCGTGTCGGGCGCGGGGCCAGGAGGGCTGCCGGCGCTGCCGCTGCTGGATTACGCGGTGCACGAGAAGATACTGGTTTCGGACGGGCGCCTGGCGGTTGTGGGCGGCCGCAACCTGGACGACCGATACTTCTCCCACTGGACCGACCTCGACCTCCTGCTTTCCGGGCCAATCGTGAACCACGTGCAGCTTGGGTTCCTCGAGGGCTTCGCCCAGACCGCCAAGGCATCCTCGTCCCACGTGCGGCTCCCGGAGGAGCTTCTGGACGCCGAGCCGCCCTCCCCCAAGGGGGTCCGGGCCCTTTTCGTGCAGAGCCGCCCCTGGGAGAGGCGCTACGACGTCATGAACGCCGTGGTGCGCGCGGTGGAGGCGGCCCGGAAACGCATCTTCATCACCTCGCAGTTCGTGGTGCTTCCGGACTGCCTCCTAAAGGACGCCCTCATGGACGCGGCCCGACGCGGCGTGGACGTGCGCATCATCACCAACTCCCAGAACACGGGCCAGGAGGTGAGCTTCTCGGCGGGCTACTACCTCACCATAAAGTACCTGGAGCCCTTTCTCGCAGCCGGAGTCAGGGTCTTCGAGGTGGCGGGCCACCCGGACCCTGAACGGCCCCAGCCCTACCTCCACTCCAAGGAGTTTCTCTTCGACTCGGACCTGTGCGCCATAGGCTCCTTCAACCTTTCCCTACGCTCGTGCTACGTGGAGTCGGAGAACCTGGTCTTCATCGCCGACGCGGCCTTCCTGGAGGCGCGCCTCGCGGCCTTCGAGAAGCTCCAGGCCGAAAAAACCCGCGAGATAACGCGCGACATACTCGCGGCCCAGCAGAACCTCAACCGTGGCAAGATGGACCTGTCCCGCTACTTCGAGCTTCTCTTTTAGGGCCTTTTTCCAAGGGCTCGAACGCCGTCCCACATCCGCACTTCGGAGAGACCCATGAGCGACGCCGACAGCTGCAAGCTGAACGCCGTCCTGGACGCAATGGAGGACGGTATCTACATCATCGCCTCCGACTACACCATCGAGTTCATGAACCGCAGGATGCAGGAAACCTTCGGCGACGGGACCGGCAAGAAGTGCCACGAGGTCATCCATAACCTCTCGGAGCCCTGCCCCTGGTGCGCCCGCGCGCGCGTCCTGGCCGGCGAGACCGTGCGCCAGGAGGTCTTCATACCGCCCGTGGACAAGGTCTACGAGATAACCGAGTTCCCCCTGCGTAACGAAGACGGCAGCGCCTCCATGCTCTCCATCTACCGGGACGTAACCTTCCGGAAGCAAAGCGAAAAGAAGCTCAAGACCACCGAGGAGTCCTTCAAGAGCCTCTTCGAGCACGTGGGCTGCGGCGTCTACCTCTCCACCCGGGAGGGCCGCTTCCTGGACGCCAACCGGGCCCTGTGGAAGACGCTGGGCTACGGCAGCAAGGAGGAGTTCCTAAAGATCGACATCGCCCGGGACCTCTACCTCAAGCCCGAGGACCGCAGGGCCTTCCAGGACCGCATCGAGCGGGACGGGCACGTCCTGGACCACGAGGTGACCTTCCGCCGCAAGGACGGCGCCCCCATGCCGGTCCTCTTGACGGCCCACGGCGTGCGGGACGAGTACGGGAACGTCATGGGCTACGAGGGCATCATGACGGACCAGACCATGCGCAAGCGCATGGAAAAGGAACTCCGCGACGCCACCATCTTCCTCTCCAAGCTCATCCAAAGCTCCCCCAACGCCATCATGGCCGCCGACATGAAGGGCAACATCTTGATCTGGAACCGGGCGGCCGAGGAGATACTGGGCTACAAGGCCGGGGACGTCATCGGAAGGATGAACATCGAGAAGGTCTATCCCGAGGGCATGGCCCGCCAGGTCATGAAGATGCTGCGCTCAAGCGACTACGGTGGCGTGGGGGTCCTGCGCTCACACCCGCTTCTCGCCGTGAACCAGGACGGCCGCACGGTGGACGCCGATCTCTCGGCCGCCGTAATCTACGACGAAAAAGGCCGCGAAATGGCCACCGTGGGCATCATGGTGGACGTAAGCTCCCGCATGGAGATGGAGCGCAAGCTGCGCCAGATCCAGGAGCAGCTCCTGCAATCCGAGAAGCTGGCGGCCATGGGCCGCCTGACGAGCCAGATAGCCCACGAGCTCAACAACCCCCTCTACGGCATAATGAACACCCTGGAGCTTCTCAAATCCGAGGTCCCCGCCACCAGCAAGCGCCGGAAAATCCTCGAAATGGCCCTCTCGGAAACCGTGCGCCTCACGGACATGCTCCGCAAAATGCTCATCTTCTCCAAGCCCGACCAGGAGGCGCGCCAGGAAACCGACTTGAACGCCATCATGGACGAGCTTCTCCTCCTCTACGGCAAGCAGCTTTCCGAGTACAGCGTCAAGGTGGCCATCGACTTCGCCGAAAACCTCCCCACCGTAAAGGCCAGCCGCAACCAGCTCCGGCAGGTCTTCCTCAACATGATAACCAACGCCCGCGACGCCATGCCGGAAGGCGGCGTGCTCACCGTCCGCACCTTCGCCCGCGGCGAGTTCGCCTGCGTGGCCATCTCCGACACCGGCTGCGGCATCAAGCCCGAGCACCTGGATAAAATTTTCGAGGCCTTCTTCACCACCAAGGAGTCCATCAAGGGCGTGGGCCTGGGGCTGTCCGTCTGCTACGGCTTCATCCGAGACCACGGCGGCGACATTTCCGTGGAAAGCACCCCAGGCGAGGGCACCACCTTCACGGTATCCTTGCCGGCTGTCTGAAAGCGCGAACTGCTGCGTTGCGCTTCGCCTCGCGGCTCGGTCACGTACCATCTGTACGCTCCCTTCGCCGCTCGCGCGCCTTGCATTTCATCGCTTTCAACCAGCCTGGCGAGAGGCGGGGGGACGGATTGTTGATGGCGCTGTGCCAGGCTGGTTTCCGATCTTCCAAGCGCCGGGCGGCGGGATGCGAAGCCCTGAAAAAACGGCGGGGCGCGTTACGAAGCAGCGCGCCCCGTGGACATCGAGGGTCCGGGGGCGGGCCATTTTCATGCTTTGGGCCCCCGGGCCTTTTGGAAAGGGGTGGGGTGCAGGGGAGGGGGGAGGACCTTTTCTGCAGAACGGTTTCCCCCTCCCCTGCAGGTCCCTTCCCTCTCAGATCACGATGTAGGAGTTCTTGGTGCGGTCCTGTATGAAGACGCGGTCGTAGGTTTTTTCGGGGACGTTCTCGGCCCATTCGCGGGCCTGTTTCTGGCAGGGGGGGCAGGCGTTGCGGGGCACGTGGATGGCCAGCACGCGGTAGCCCTTGCTGGAGGACGACTCGATCCAAAGGGCCCCGGCGCAGTCGCGGCAGCGGCGGATGCGTTCGGTCTGCAGCTCCTGGATCATGTCGGTGTCGTAGAAGATGTTGCGGCGGCGCTCGATTATGCGGCCGTCCTTGTTGATGTCCGCCGGGGGGGTGTTGGTGACGAACTGCTTCTTGAGGGAGCTTACGGTCTGGTCCACGAATCGGGTGACGTCCGCGCCCTGTGGCTCGTAGTCGGTGTCGTAGTTGGGCTCCTTGACGGTTCCGGTGGGAAGGCCGGCCATTGCCATTATGATCCCGACGTTGACGTAGGGAAGGGCCTTTTCCACCGAGTAGCCGCCCTCGAGGACCGCCAGGTGGGGCTTCAAGCGCGCGGTGAGATCAGCGTAGCCCCGGGCGGAGAAGTTCATGTGGGTGATGGGGTCCTCGAAGTGGTTGTCCTGGCCGGCGGAGTTCACCACAAGCTCGGGGCGGAACTTGTCC